>CAMHPW010000054.1 GCA_946187095.1 uncultured Clostridia bacterium
CCATTCCTGCTTTCTGATGATTCCCATTAATGCCCTTTTGATTTCTTATTATGAAAGAAAGCTCCCCGGCGGACAAACGAAAGCGACGGCCCTTAAGCCGCATTCGGAACGCTGCATGCCCTGGAATGGAGTGGCGGCCCGGATCTCTTCGGTAAGATCCGTTCCGGCCCCCGTTAAGTTGGCTGGGTCATGCTGACGCTGGCACAGATCACTTTGCCCTGATTGCTGGTTTCGCTCTGCACACACAGCCCTTCAGTAATTTTGGCTCTGGAGATGGCGCGTTTGACCTGATCCATCCGGAATTTTGCCAACGACTGATCGTTCGGGCTGTCTTCGTATTTGACCTTCCGCGTTATTATCACGTAAATAATTCTGACAATCTTGTGCGCTACAGCTACCTTGGCCTTATTGTAACCCTTGCGTTCACGAAGACGCTGGAACAGATTTCCCAGGCCGGATTTATTCTTCTTCTGGTTTGCGCATCCCTGAGCGATGGCCAGGATTGTCCTGCGAAAGTATCTGTTTCCGTGGGTAATCCGTGATGAATAGCTCACGCCTGCTGATATATTATTACCCGGAGCAAGGCCGGTCCAGCTGGCAAACTTCTTGATAGAAGAAAAACTGGAGAGATCGTCACCAACCACGCAGATTATGCCAATCACAGACATATCCTCGGTACCGGGGATTGTCAAAAGGAGATCGTACAGTTCCTTGTATGACTTGAGAACCATGACTTTAATCGTATCAAAAACCGTCTTCATGTGATCTTCGTAAATCTTAAGCTGGTTCGAGCGCAGGTTCAGTGCCATACGAATAGCCGGAGTAATGTTGGATTCAATGGCTTCGCATATTTCATCCAAACCCGCAGAAAGCTTTCTGCCGCGGCGTTTGTGCATGTCATCAAGAATCTTCCTGATGTGTTTCCTCAGGGCCTCTCCTGTATCTCCGGAGAGTATTGCTTCCAAAATCCTCTGGGCAGTTACACCCCGGCTGTCAGAAACAATATTTGCAAACTGGCATCCGTAGTCGGCAAGAGAATTAAGCAGGCTTCTGCGGTTATTTTCATACTGATGCTTTATCTGCTGAAATGAGGCCCATAATGAACGCAGTTCCCTGATGTCCTTTTTGGGAATAAAGGAATTAGTGAAACTTCCCATTCGGGCGTGTTTTGAAAAGCGACATGATTTCAGTCTAAGTTTTTGTATCCAATGCCCCTGTCGGTTCGTGGAACAGCATATTTTTCTTTTGTCGCACTTTTAAGTTCCCAACTGTGAGGTATCAGCTCAAATCTAATCGTGAAGCCGGAACGGGAGGATAAGATAAAACATTCATCAATGTCCGGAATGTTTTCCGCATTGTCCTGAACAGCTCGAACAACTGCCGTTACAGCCGCTGCATTCGCATATATTTTTGCCCTGTTTTTTTCTGCGTACCAAATAAACTATATCAAGAATAATGACTGCAAAAACAACGGCGGATATCATAATTGTCGAAAGATTTTGTGTGATGAATTCAAACACGGCTTTTCACTCCTTATGCAGCGTGATGATGTAACTTTTCTTTCGGGGCAGGTCTGAACAGCATATAGCACATGAATCCCAATACGGCAAGGGCGAATATCAGACCGATAATATTTACATTGCCCGTAAAGATACTGCCTATCTGGAATATCATCAAAGATACAGCGTATGCAAATACACACTGATAGCCGATGGCAAAAAGCGTCCATTTCGGATTGTTCATTTCTCTGCGGATCGCACCGATCGCCGCAAAGCACGGTGCACACAACAAATTGAATGCAAGGAATGAATAGCCTGCCAGTCTTGTCAGTCCCTCAAAGTCAAGTACACCGAATACGCCTACAACTTCTTCTTTTGCGACAAGTCCCATAACAGTTGCAACGGTTGCGGTGGAATTGCCAAATCCCAGAGGTGCGAATATCCAGCAAACAGAATTGCCTATTGCCGAAAGAATGCTTACACCGTCATCATCAAATTCGGGATAGTAACCGAATGCACCGCTATTCCAGCCAAGCGAATTCAAAAGCCATATCAATACAGAGGAAAGTAAAATGATGGTGCCTGCTTTTTTGATGAAAGACCATGCTCTTTCCCATACGGAACGCATGACATTGCCGAATGTAGGCAGATGATAGGCAGGAAGTTCCATGACAAACGGTGCCGGATCGCCTGCAAACATCTTTGTCTTTTTCAGCATAATGCCTGAAATGATTATCGCCGCAACGCCCAGGAAATAGGCACTCGGTGCTACCCACCATGCACCTCCGAAAAGTGCAGCTGTCAGAAGTGCAATAATGGGTAATTTTGCACCGCATGGAATAAATGTGGTGGTCATAATTGTCATGCGTCTGTCACGCTGACTTTCGATAGTCCTTGAAGCCATGATTCCGGGTATGCCGCAGCCTGAGCCGACAAGCATTGGTATAAAAGACTTTCCCGAAAGTCCGAAACGCCTGAATACACGGTCAAGTATAAATGCAATTCTTGCCATATATCCGCATGATTCAAGTATTGCAAGGAACAGGAACAGCAGCAGCATTTGCGGAACAAATCCCAGAACCGCACCGACACCGCCTATGATACCGTCGAATACAAGTCCCTGCAGCCATTTGGGTGTGTTTTCAAAAAGCGGTTTCAGAAGTGCAGGAATACCCGGTATCCACACACCGTATTCCGCATTGTCGGGCAAACCCTCAGCGTCATCTCCCGTTGCTTCGTCATATATATCCGTGAAAGTGTATTCTATCTCTTTTTCTGTATAGTATTCCTCAATGGAGGCGGAATATGTTTCATAAGCCGAATTGAAATCTTCATAGCTTCCGCCCTCAATGGCGGAGTAAATATCTTCCGCCCCCAGAACATCAGCGTCAACGGCAGTTTTGATTTCACTCTTGAACTCGTCTGTCCAGATATTTTTTTCGGCATACTCGTCCATAGCGGAATTATAGTCATCACGACCTATGCCGAACAGATACCAGCCGTCACCGAATACACCGTCATTTGCCCAGTCCGTCACAATCGTTCCCAGAGAATCTCCCCACGGCATAGGTACGGGCATCATAACAAAGGCATATATCAAAAACATGATTGCCGCAAATATCGGCAATGCAAGAATACGGTTTGTCACAACCCTGTCAATTTTATCCGATATTGTCAAGGCACCTGCCGATTTTTTCTTGTAGCACTTTTTCAGAACACTTGTAATATATTCATATCTATCGTTTGTGATGATACTTTCCGCATCATCATCCAATTCCTTTTCGGCAGCTTTGATGTCATTTTCGATATGCGACAGTTTTTCTTCCGATATTTTGAGTTTTTCAATGATTTTTTCGTCACGTTCAAATATCTTTATGGCATACCAGCGTTGCTGTTCTTCGGGCATATCGTGAAGTACGGCTTCTTCAATATGTGCAACAGCGTGTTCGACAGGTCCCGAAAAGGAATGCTGAGGAACGGTCTTTTCACCTTTGGCGGCAGCTATGGCAGTTTCGGCGGCAGTTGTCACTCCGTCACCTTTTAATGCCGATATCGGCACTATTTTACAGCCCAAAGCCTTTGATAATTCTTCAATCTTGATAGTATCACCGTTTTTGCGTACAATGTCCATCATGTTGAGGGCAATGACAACAGGTATTCCCAATTCGACCAACTGTGTCGTCAGATAAAGATTTCTTTCCAGATTGCTTGCGTCAACGATATTCAGGATAACATCGGGCTTTTCGTCAACAAGATAATTTCTTGCAACGATTTCTTCGGGCGTGTACGGCGAAAGTGAATAGATACCCGGCAAGTCGGTTATCGTAACATCACTATGTTTTTTGAGTTTACCCTCTTTTTTCTCAACGGTAACACCGGGCCAGTTTCCGACAAATTGATTTGCCCCCGTCAAAGCATTGAATAAAGTGGTCTTACCGCTGTTGGGATTGCCGGCAAGAGCGATTTTTACAGCCATTTTTTTCACCTTTCCTTTTACTCTATTTCAATCATTTCCGCATCGGCTTTTCTCAGTGAAAGCTCATAGCCCCTCACGGTAATTTCAATGGGATCGCCGAGCGGTGCAAACTTGCGGATATAGATTTCCGTGTTGCGTGTAATGCCCATATCCATGATTCTACGCTTGACAGCACCCTCACCATGAAGTTTGATAACTCTAACCTTGTCACCTGCTCTGGCATCTCTGATCGTTTTCATAAACTGTTCCTTCTTTCACACCATGATTTTTCCTGCCATATCACTGTTGACGGCAATTCTTGAATTTTTGACATCGAGAATGACATTTCCTGCAAAAGTGTTTACAATTTTTACGGTACTCCCTGCAATCAATCCCAAATCTTCAAGATGTTTTTTGACATCGGGTGAACCGCCTACTTTTTTAATGACAACATCTTCACCCATATTTGCCAATGTCAAAGGTATCATTTTTCCTTCCTCCTTTGAATTGATAGTTAGATGTATAAAATTAAATATAACTAACTAACAAATAGTTTAACACATCTAATTTATATTGTCAAGTCCTTATTATAAAAAAATGATGAAACGGTGTAGTTTTCACTGACATCAAGGGCAAGTGATTTGCTTTCGCTGTCTTTTATATCAAGATTGACACTGATATATCGGGTTGCCGCTTTCACTCCGTCAATACTTTGGATTTTAAGGCAAGGAAAAAGATGTTGTTATTTTCGCTACGATAGACGGCAAAAGTGTTACATCTATTGGAGATGGTGCATTTGCAGGCTGTAAAGCCCTGACAAGCATAAACTTTCCCAACAGCCTGAAAGAAATAAATTTCGCCACATTTGAGGGCTGTACAAGTTTAAAAGACTTTTATTTTGTAGGCACCGAAAGCGAATGGGAAAAAGTCGAAAATAACGATATTGACAATCAAGAAGTTTTATCTTTGGCAACGATACACTTTGTAGATACTCCGCACGAATTTACCGATGATGAAGAAAGCGAAGTAAGCGAAGAAATATCTGCCGTTGAAGAAACAAGTGCCGACCAGCCCTCTGAAACAGCCGTTTCATCTGCCAACTCCGAATTTTCCGATCACGCTGAAAGTTTTGCTTACAATTCAAATATAGGAAAGGATTCCAATTCAGCGGGAACTGTTATTATCATAATTGTTTTGATAGTTGTGGCAGGCGGTATTGCAGGAGCAGTTGTATTCGTCAAAAAGAAGAAAAATTAACCAAGTAACTTATCCCCACAGAAAACTTGAATTTCCGTGGGGATTTTCACATTATCAATTACGCCCGAACCAGCTTGATTTCAATAATTTTTGACACACAATGCCGTTAAACAGTCCTGCAAGAATACCGCCTATAATCAGATACGGCATATACCACCAAAGAAAGGTATTCATTACTATGGAAGCGGCTGTCAGCTGTCCGATATTATGAAAAACTCCGCCCGCTACGCTGATATATATAATATGTTTTGAAAACAGCTTTTTGCATATTACCATAATGACAAAACTCAGTACACCGCCTGCAACGCTGTATATCAGTGAATTGACATTCCCGAAAAGGATAGCATTCAGAATAAGCCTGCCGGCAAGTACCATAAAAGCCTCTTTTTCACTGCAATAGTACATCGTAAAAAGTACGGCAAGATTTGCAAGACCTATTTTAATACCCGGAATGGGCGTGGTAATTGACAAAATCAACTCTATCCAGCTCAATACAAATGCAACAGCTATCAGAATTGCCACTGTTGCAATTCTCTTTGCACTGTTATTTTTTCGGTTGCTCACAAATATCACCCTTTTTAATTCATAATGCATAATGCATAATGCAGAATTTATTATACATCATATTTTTGCACTGTTCAATGCCTGCTCAACAGCTTTTATAATGCCTTGTGAACTGAAAGTCGCACCCGATACCGTATCAACATTTGTATTCTGCGAACTGATGATGGACGGAATAACTCCTTTTTCGGCATCTTCAAAGTATTCGGGTTCAAACTCATCGGAACGGGCAGTTATATTTGTAATTTTATCTCCCCGAATTGTGACCGTCACATAAATATCTCCGTCATAGCCGTATGCCTGACCTGTATATGTGCCGTCATTGTAAAGTGTATTTTTCGGCGGTTCGGGAATGATTGACGGCTCAATAACTTTTGACGGTTCGGTAATTTTCGAGGGTTCTGCAATTTTCGAGGGTTCATCAACTTTTGACGGCTCAGTAATTTTCGAGGGTTCGGCAATTTTCGACGGTTCTGCAACTTTTGACGGCTCAATCGAATTCACGGAACTTTCCATAACAGAAGATTGCTGTATATGAGAAGTATGAACGGAACTTTCCGCAAAGGACTGTATTTCATTCACACTGCTTTCGGGCATTGATGATATAACCGAACTTTCGGCTATGGAAACTTCCGATATTTCGGAAATTTCTGTTGTTTCCGAAACAATGGAAACTTCGGTACTTTCCTGTATGCTTTCCTGTTCGGATATTTCGGTTATAACAGGATTTTCGCTTTTTTGTGTTATGGAAATCTGAGAAGATGACGAAATTTGCACGACTTCAACCGCACTGTTCTCATTCATCTTCGCAAACGGAAAGGCACATATACATATTGCCGCCATACAAGTCAAAAATCCTGCTGTTGATATGACAGTTGCTGTTTTGAATGACTGCGGTTTCTTTCGGAGAAGGTAATATTTTCTCACTCTCATAGCAAGGTATGCAATAAAGATTACTGTATATACTGCCAAATCAATATATTTCATCATTAATAAATTCATCTTCTTTCTCATTATCCGAATTTTGGCTGCTTTGTTCATTATTTGGATTTTTATTGTTATATTTGATTGATGTCGTTGGTCGAGAAGAAAATTTTGATATCGCACTGAATGCCCTATACTTAC
>CAMHPW010000055.1 GCA_946187095.1 uncultured Clostridia bacterium
TACCCATCGGTATCTGCCGCTGTGTGTCCGTTCTCACCCTCTATGGTAGTAGGTTTGAGAGCCGTATAACTGCCCGAACCGTTATTTCTTGAAAGCGTCAGATCAAGATGATCATTATCACTGCTTTTTCCGTTCCTGTTGACATCATTGATGTAATGCGGACGGAGATCGAACTCGTTATTCTCATCTATCCAATGCTTGTTGACCTTTACGGAAGTAAGCGGAAGTGTATTGAGAATATTGAACTGCATATTTCCTGTGGTATCATCCACTTTCAGTTTACAGGTACCCTCATAGCCGTAACGCTTACTGCCAACCACAAACTGTACATCGACTTTGAAACTGAGATTACTTCCCTCTATTGCCTCGGCTGTGATATGAATGTCCTTTTTGCCTTCTGTTGCGGTACTTTCAGTCTTGGTAACATTTTTTCCGCCTGTAATGCCGTTGACAACATAGTGAACGTCTGACGGGAAATCTTTTATCAGAATGTAGTAGTATGTTTTATGGTCTGTTTCGGATTCTACCGCACTTGTCTTTGGAACTGTAAATTTGCCGCTGTTGTCTGCTGTAATGGCTGTGCCCTCTGTTGCGGAAGCAGAATCAAGCACCTGCACATTCAGTGAAGTCGGCATTATGCCGTTGATATCATTACCCAGATTTGCAGCTACACTGGGATAAGCATTGAGAATTTGTGTATCTGTTGTCGCTGCATCGGTAGCATTCTCGGTCACTTTATAGACAACAGGAGTACCAGCTTTTGTGTATCTCGGCATTTCGGTGAATGTCACACCATTTCCATTAACGCTTCCGTTTTCATCAGCCTTTGCAATGATCTGTTGTTCATTGCAGTTAGCGATATCATTGCTTGACAGTGTGACTTGTACGTTATAATGCAGATTTGCCGCCTTATCGCTGTCATAACCGTTGTCATCCCATTTCTTTGCAACGGTAACATCTATCGTTTCCAGCTTGTTGGTGATTGCAAAGGTCTGTGCCAAAGTCGTATTGCCGTCCCATGAACCGTTTTCTGTGTCTGAAAGTGTGTTCACCTCTGTAATTATCTGCTTGTCAGTATAATTCAAGTCATCATACTCTCCCAATACACAATACTTCGGTGCATAATACGGATTCAGCTTTGTTTCTTCAATCTTGAAGTGATAAGGCGTATTATTCCTGTCAGCTTTCAGCAGCTTTTTATAGATAAATGTCCAGTTATCAACATCAGATACGGTTGTATACCATCCTGTTTGATCGGCAATGTCAATAGATACCCAATCATCATTTGATGTCGAAAGCCATCTGGAAAGTGTCAGGTTAAGGCTGCCGTCCTGTACTCTGTTCATGTTGACATCATTGATGTCATTCGGACGAAGCTCGAATTTGTTATCCTGATCTATCCAATACTTGTCCACCTCAACGGAAGTAAGCGGCAGGGTATTCAGAATATTGATATGTGACACGGGCGATTCAGACGATTCGCCGTTTCTGAGTTTTGCACCTGTACTTGTCGTATTTTCCGCCTGTGCCTTTCTGGAATATGCCTGTGCACTGCCCTGATAGAGATAATGACGGCTGTAGCCGGTATTATTTTCACCATTGAACTTACTTGAGAAGTAGGAATCTTCATCAGGACTTGAAAGATAAGTAGGATCTCTTCCGTCCTCATCATTTTCCCCTACTCTTGAACCCTTTTCCTGATAATGCGTTGTATCGTTTTCCACTGTCGTATACAAGCCGTATATCTGATAATCGTTGATATTGGCTTTTTGCTTATCAGTCAAAGCATCAAAGTTTTCAAGCGGCGATTCATAGGCACTATAGTCGATCAGACCGCCGTCGGAATCATAGATCGGCATATTCTCAAATCTGACACCGTTGCGTACAGCGTAATAGTAAACCGTATCTACGGTATAGTGCGTATCATAAGCCATTGAGGTCACATTACCATTATTATCTTTGGTTTCCTTGCCGTGTGTCATGGTGATGATCTTTTCGGCAGTCATTTCCACATCGACCAATACCTTATAATACAGATATTTCGGTGTTGAACCGTCCGTTACAAAACTTCTGCATTTGAATTTATTCGTTTCTTCTTCCGATTTAAAACAATGCGTTTTCAGTTCATTGCCGTCAGCGTCACATTCAATAATTTGATAGGTATACTTATATGTGATATAACCGTCTTTTCTTTCTTTCGGCAGAACGTTGATTTCAAACTCCAATACACCTGCAGAGGAAACCGAACTTGCATTAACGCCTGACAGTTCTCCTGTTACATTTTCATAATCTTCACCATTTACAGAACGCTGCAAAGCAAAACTGAAAATTTGACGACTATCGCTTGTATTTTCAATCATCAGATTGACAGTATCGTTTTCACCCGACAATACAACAATGTTATCATCATTGAAAGTTCTATAGGTATAAGAAGCATTTTCATTATTTTTAGCAGGCAGACCTGATACCAATACCAGATGTTTATACTTGCCGCCTAAATCCAAAGCATTAGCCGCAGGAACTAAAAATGTGCCGTTATCACTATAGTAAGTAATATTTGTAACTGCGTTACTTACATCATAACGCTCACTATACGGAATTTTGATAATTCCCTTGACACCGCTGTAATACGTTTTTGAAGTATATTCTGTATCACTTGCAGGGTGTTTAGTTTCGGCAGCTGCCTTTGCTATACCCTTGTTTTCGGAAGTCAGCGTTGCCGTAATGGGATAATGCATTTTTTCAGTCTTTTGGGTACCGTCACCGTAACCGTTGTCATTCCAGTCAAGTGCTACACTGATATCCCTCATTTCAAGGGTATTTTTGATCATCAGACTTCTTTCGGCTGTGGCTGTGAGATTATCTGTACCGTCACCTATCGGGCTGTCGCTGACAAGGAATTTATATGCCTTGAGAGGCTGTGTGCCGGTCACAACCTTATTGATGGCTGTGTCATCCTGCTTTACCTTGAAAGTGAAATTATCCGGTATGGTTGTAACATTCTCTGTAAAACTGAGAGTTGTATTTTCTGTTCCCACTATGATTTGATGGTTTGAAATTTCGTGGTTATCTTCATAGTTTGAAATCTCACTGCCGTTTTCAGCGTACTTTTTGACAGTGTATGTACCGTCAGGCAATCCTACAACTGCAACAGGCAATTTGCCGGTGCCGGTTGCCAAAAACTCTGAAATAATCAGCATACCGTCTGCTGTGGCGGTGATCCTTTCACTTCCGACAACAGCTTCCAGACGTTTCTCATTTGCCTCCAAAACAGGAGTATTGTCCTTGAATACACGATAATACACATTGGCAAACTGCTTTATCACGGTAAGCGATACTTTATTGCCCGACAAAGCGGCAGTCGTTTGTAATACAGGTGTTGAATCGAGGTTTTCAATCGTATAGCCGTAAGGACTATCATTAGCCGCCTTTGGCAAATCGTTTATCTTGGCTGAAAATTCTATATGTTTTTCTTCAGCCGTGAAGATATTATTTGCAGGTGTCAGTGTCTGACCGTTCATTGTGGCAGTAATTGCACCACCATTGATATCAGTCGTGACAACTTCAGGAGTTCCCGACTCACCCTGTTTACGCATGATCTGGAAATAAATCACAGGTGACTGTGATTTCACAGTGATAATGACTTTATCGTTTCCGTCATCGGCAAGACTATATGATAT
This sequence comes from uncultured Clostridia bacterium, assembly GCA_946187095.1. Classification (GTDB taxonomy): domain Bacteria; phylum Bacillota; class Clostridia; order Oscillospirales; family Acutalibacteraceae; genus UBA1213. The sequence continues at coordinate 3,681 of CAMHPW010000055.1, forward strand.
TTCCTTTGTTTCGACCGCTGTTCCAGCGGAAGTACATTCCTCAACGGAATAAGTATATTCTTTCTGGCGATTATTTTCATCCGCATAGTACTTCGGCAGATTCGGCACTGTCACAAGAATATTGTGGCGGCGTACACTCGATTTCGGTACAGTGATCACATTATTACTATCAGCAGGAGATTTCACCGCATCTTTTTCAGCCGCAATGACTTTTTCATAGGTGATACTTGTCAAAAGTTCCTCCGTGCCCGTATCGGATTCGGCGGCATTGAGGTCTTTGACCAATACAGATTTTCCTGCCGGAATCGTCAGGGTATTATTATTTTCTGTATCGGACTCATAAACATACTCTGAATTTTCCGTATCAACTGCTGTCAGTGAACCAGCTACATTTTCAAATGTCTTTCCGTCTGTTGAACGGCGTAATTTGAAAGTGAACTCTGTGGGATTTTCCGTTGTCGGCGTTGTGACAAGCACATCTGCAAGACCATTGACAGCCGCACCCACTTCAACCGTGATAGCTTCAATCACATCATTGCTTGTATCTGTAGCAATATAAGTATAGTCCTTGCCTTTGACCTTGCGGTAAAGCTGATAATAGGTATTCGGATTTTCTGTACCAAGCGGCTTTTCAATAGTAAGTTTTACCTTGTTGCTGCCGTCTGCTGCTTTCGTCATACTCAAAGTATTGGTATCAGCCGCCGTTCCGTCTGCATTGCATTCCAATACGGAATAGGTATAAGTACGCTTTTCACTGACGGGCATATCTTCTTCCGTCTTTGACGGCAGACCTGTTATCTCAAATGACTTTATTTTGGTAACTGTCGCATTTCCTGCTGTTGTTTCCTCATACGTTTTCGGTACGGCAAACAGACCGTTACTGTCAGCCTCATAGTCAATGCCGTTGACTGTCACTTTCAGGCGTTCACCGTCGGAATCCTTGGTAATCGTCTGATAATCCGCCTGCGGATCAATTCTACGCTGTATCTTGAAATACAGTTTCGGCAGTTCATTCGTGACGAGAACCGTTGTTTTGCCGTTAGAAGTGAACGGCTTATTGATTGTCAGCTTGACTGTATTTTCAGTATCATCCGTCTGCTGTACAGTGACCTTATCGTTGGCAGCAATCACAGCCGCCGAACCGTCACTGTTACATTCCGCTATGGAATAAACAAAGCCATTTGCCAGACCTGTAATGACGATAGGCTTGATAGATGCTTCTTTGCCTGTGCCGGCATAAGTTTTCGTTACGGTAAAGACGCCGTTATTGCCTGATGTGTACTCCTCGCCGTCAATCGTCAATGTTCTGATTTCCGTAATCGGTGTAAACGCCGAATCTGTTTTTTGCGTAAGCCTGAAAGACAGTTTCAGAAGTTCACTGACTGTCGGAGAGGACGATGTACCCGAATTGTCACGGAAAGGACTTTCCTCTGTTTTGGCTTGGCTGTTCGTCACTTCATTGCCTGAACTGTCAACTTCCCTGACATAATAGTGATAACGGTTGCCAAAAATATCCTCTGACTGCAGATCGGGAATTTCAAAAGACTGTACACCGTTGAGTGAATATGTCTTTGGTATGGTGAAAATGCCATTACTGTCAGCCGTTTTTTCTTCTTCCGTGAAAGCCCTGCCGTATTTCAGCAGGAACAATTCATCTGATTTTTGGGTATCGTCCTTGTCGGGACCCTGATACAAATGAGCTGTACCGTTATCAACGGTTTCTTTGATATAATACGTTACTTCAACGGATTGTCCTGCAAAGTCATTATCCGCCAGACCATTGACTTTATCGGGCAGATTGAAAAATTCCACTTTCCAGAGATTGCCGTCACTGCCCACTTTGCACGTTTCATCAAGGATCTTTGCAAAGTAATCGGCAGCTTTATCCCCTGTGAGTGTAGGATCACAATCCAGCATTGCCTGATAAACAGCAGATTGTTTATCAAGTGTTTTCGTCGGATCATAGACAGGACCGTCAAAAAATGCATACTCGTCCTCATCTTCGGGATTAATTTTTTCAGCAATCACAGGTTCGACAGTCGTGGATACAACTTCTTCATTTTCATCGACTGTTTCCTTTTTCTCATAAAGCTGATATTTGCACCACAATTCATATGTAACCGTGGCAGGACGGGTATTGAACAAATCATCCTGATCATCCCATAATTTATAGGCTGTCAGAGTTCTCTTTTCAGGCTCATAGGTATTGGTGAAATGATATACTCTTGTATCGGCTTTTTCATCCTCGATATGTGCTTCGGTATAATAGTTCACGGTAGATTCTTCTATGTAGTAGTCGAATGTACCGCCGTCGGGGGCAAATGCCGCACACTGTTTCCATTCAGCCGTCCACTTGTCTTCTTCACCAACGGTTTTCGGAGAGGAGAATTCCGTATCTTCCACGGTTTCACCGTTGAGCGTCTTTGTTCTTTTCAGCGTATAAGTGATGGATTCGGGACGTTCACCATAGATATTATCTTCATCTTCCCACTTCTTTTGTGCCTCGAAATTGGTGAATGAAACAACATTCGTGATAAGCTGATTGGTGATCGTGAATTCACCGTAATTTTCCGCCGGATAATCTTCGGAAGTACCCTCATAGGTAACGCCGTTTTCGTCAACGTATTCCTGTTCTTCACTTTCGGCATATTCAACGTAATAGTTTTTCGTACCTCTTCGGATCGTTCTGACATAGGAATACTCTTCATCAGTGGATTCCGTACCGGGAACGAAGAACAGATAGGTCTGATTGTCATCCACTTCATTGGCTCCGATACTCTTTTCAACGATACTGTAGGTATATGTCAGACCATTTTCGTTATAGATTGGCAAGGAATCAAAGCAATAATGCAGCTTCGTTTCGGGAATTGTGAGTGTGTCGGAATTGCCTGTATTCACCCTTGTGAATGTTTTGACACCTGTTTCTTCATTGACTTTGACGGAAGAAACAACGATATCACCCAAATTAACCTCTTCCCATTCAATGTCTGAACTTGTTTTTCTCTTGAGCTGTATGGTATAACTTTCACGGCTCTTTGATACGTCATCGCCGTCATCCCAATACTTTTTCAGTTCGTATTTGGTTTTTTGCAGTTCATTTGTCAAGCCCTGATTCAGCTTTGCCCAGGTATAGTCCTGCAAAACAAACGGCTTGTCGGGTTCATAGGTAAATTCCGATTCATAGCAGTTATTATAGCTCTTTTCCTCTG
>CAMHPW010000056.1 GCA_946187095.1 uncultured Clostridia bacterium
TGTTGGCTTGTAAATGGATATTGGCAGAGGGTACACCGCCCCCTATGCTTTTTTCGGAATTAGTCGAAAAATATCTGGAAGATGAATTAAAGCCAGATGTTGAAAGACTTGTCGAAATAAAAATGAAGTCCCCCGAAATAACAACAGGAAATAAAATGGCAAGCCTTAACGCCTATATCGAAAAAAGCATTGCGGATATAGAAATACAGCTTGAAAATCTGCCGTATGAAAAAGAGAGAAATTGGGAAGATTTGAATAAAATATTCTTGTCAATCGTTTGAAAATATGTTATGATACAGATATCAAATATCATGGAGGGTTTTATCAATGGAACAGTACAAAAAAGAGTTTATTGAATTCATGGTGGATTGTCAGGTCTTGAAATTCGGTGATTTTGTCACAAAAAGCGGCAGAAAAACTCCGTTTTTCGTCAATACGGGCTTTTACAGGACAGGTGCACAGCTCCGCAGACTCGGTCAGTATTATGCAGAAGCTATCAATAATACTTTCGGCTTGGATTTTGATGTGCTTTTCGGACCTGCCTACAAGGGTATACCGCTTTCCGTTGCCGCAACTATCGCTATCAGTGAGAAATTCAACAAGGATATCAAATACTGCTCAAACCGCAAGGAAATCAAAGACCACGGTGACACGGGCATTCTTTTGGGAAGTCCCATTTCTGACGGCGATAAAGTCGTTATCATAGAGGACGTTACCACGGCAGGTACTTCTATCGAGGAAACTTTGCCGATTATCAAGGCTCAGGGAAATGTAAATCCCATTGGACTTGTGGTATCCGTTGACAGAATGGAACGTGGCAAAGGCTCAAAGAGTGCATTGAGCGAAATCGAAGAAAATTACGGCTTGAAAACAACTGCCATCGTAACAATGGGTGAAGTCGTTGAACATCTCTATAACAAAGAATACAACGGCAGAGTTGTAATTGATGACAAGCTGAAAGCCGCTATTGATGATTACTATGCACTGTACGGCGTGAAATAAGAGTGAAGTTTGGAGAGTGGAGAGTGGCATTCGCTTTCCACTCTTTTTATGTTGTAATTTCAGGAAAAGTGTAATATAATGGGAATATATTTTAAAATCAGGGGGATATGAAAATGAATGAAAGAGTAGGAATGGTATGTCTTGGCTGTGCCAAAAACCGTGTTGACGGTGAAATGATGTTATATAAATTGCGTGAGGCAGGCTATGAATTGGTGGCAGACGTTGCCAACAGTGAAGTTGCGATAGTAAATACCTGCGGATTTATCGAAGATGCCAAGCAGGAAAGCATTGATGAAATCCTCGAACTTGCCGAACTTAAAAAAGAAGGCAAAATAAAGGCTATTATCGTTACAGGCTGTCTTGCGGAGAGATATCAGACGGAAGTCATGAAAGAATTGTATGAAGTTGATGCTGTCATCGGAATCGGTGCCAATCAGAATATTGCCGAAGTTGTCAAAGAAGTCCTTGACGGCAAAAAACAGGAATTATTCCCCGATAAAGAAGATTTAACTTTATGCGGCGGCAGAGTCAGAACAACGCCTTTTTATTATGCCTATCTCAAAATAGCAGAGGGCTGCGATAATAAGTGTACCTATTGTGCAATCCCCATGATAAGAGGTAAATTCAGAAGTCGTCCCATGGAAGATATTTTGCAGGAAGCAAGGGAACTTTCCGAAAAGGGCGTGAAAGAACTGATTTTAATTGCACAGGATACAAGCTATTACGGTGAAGATATCTACGGCAAGCCGTATTTGTCCGAACTTTTGAAAGAACTCTGCAAAATCGACAGCGTGAAATATTTGAGAGTTTTATACTGCTATCCCGAAAGAATGACAGATGAATTGATAGACACTTTTGCCAATGAAGAAAAAGTACTGAAATACATTGACATTCCTTTACAGCACTGTAACGGAAACATATTGAAAAGAATGAACCGTCACGGCAACAGGGAAACTTTAACGGCATTGATAAACAAACTGCGTGAAAGAGTGCCTGATATCACTGTCAGAACGACTTTCATGACGGGATTCCCCGGCGAAACCGAAGAAGAATTTGCAGAACTGTCTGAGTTTGTGAATGAGATGAGATTTGAAAGAATGGGCTGTTTTGCCTATTCCATGGAAGAAGATACCCCTGCGGCTAAAATGAAAGATCAGCTTGATGAAGAAACCAAAAAGCACCGTCAGGAGATACTCATAGAACAGCAGCAAATCATCATGGCGGAAAATGCACAAAAAATGATAGGCAAAACTATCAAAGTATTGTGTGAGGGATTTGACAGGCTGGCGGAATGTTTCTTTGGCAGAAGTGCGGCAGATGCACCCGAAGTGGACGGCAAAGTATTTATCATAGCCGAAGATAAAAAGCCCAAAATCGGCGATATCGTGGAAGTGGAAATCAGCGATACGCTTGACTGCGATTTAGTGGGAATCATGCATTAAAGAAAGGAATTTGAAAATGAATCTGCCTAATAAACTGACGGTATTGAGATTGATTTTAGTGCCGTTTTATGTATTTTTTCTGTTAATGCCGATAATACCCCACCATTATTTGATTGCGTTAGTGATATTTGCAGTCGCTTCTTATACAGACCATCTTGATGGCAAAATTGCCCGTAAATATAACATGATAACGGATTTCGGAAAATTTGCGGACCCTCTGGCTGATAAAGTGATGATAGTATCAGCACTGGCATGTTTTGTGGAATTGGGCTTGACAAGTGCGGTTGCACTGATAATCATACTTGCAAGGGAGTTTACAGTAACTTCCATAAGGCTTGTTGCGTCAAGTCAGGGAAAAGTTGTTGCTGCAAATATCTGGGGAAAAGTCAAGACTGTTACACAAATCATAGCCGTATTTGTGATAATGCTTATGCAGTATTTAATTGAAATCAGTGTTATAGAAAATGCCTTGTGGGTGCGTATCGTTTGTGACGGTTTCATGTGGCTGTCGGTGTTCTTTACACTTTTGTCGGGAATTATCTACATAGTGCAGAATTTTGAATTTATCAGAAATGCAAAATAATTGTTGGGAGAAAGCTGTATGGACTTTGTGAAAGATAAATTATCAATAAACGGATTTTCAATGGAGTACCTGAAATTCGGTCACGGAAGAAATATTCTTGTTATCATTCCGGGAATTAGTGTACAGAGTGCTATATTATATCCTCTTTTTATAGCAAAGCAGTATAAATTATTTTGGAACGACTTCACAGTATATATATTTGACCGTCGAATGCAAGTGCCATCTGTTTATTCCGTCAGTGACATGGCTTATGACACAGCTCAGGCAATAAAATATCTCGGACTTGAAAATATCAGTATTTTCGGAGCGTCACAGGGCGGAATGATAGCGATGGAAACAGCTTTGCAATATCCCAAACTTGTCAAAAGACTTGTTTTATGTTCAACAGCCATGCGTATAGATGAAGAACGCTTTTCTGTTATAGATGAGTGGATAAAATATGCTGAGAGCAATGACAAAAAATCTTTGTTTTTATCATTTGGTGAAAAGATATATCCTAAAGATACTTTTGAAAAATTCAGGGAAGCACTTTGCGGGATAGCCGAAACAGTTTCCAAGGAAGAACTTGAAAGATTTATTATAATAGCCGACGGAGCGAAAAATTTTGATATAACAGAAAAAGTTTCATCAATAAAATGTCCCGTTATGCTTGTAAGTGATAATGATGATAAAGTTTTCGGAACAGAGCCAACTTTGGAAATGGCTGAGATATTCAAGTCAAATAATAACTTTGAAATGGAGATATACAGCGGCTTTGGTCATGCAGTGTATGATATGTCAAATGATTTCAAGGAAAAGATGTATCATTTTTTGATGAAATAAAAAATATTTTTTGGAAAGCTATTAACATTTCAAAAAAGATAGTGTATAATATGCGTATATGGAAAAAGCGTTGATAAAGAGAAGTAACGGAGAATTGCTTTCCACAGAGAAATGCCGTCAGGTGAAAGGGCATTGTTAGCAATACCGTGAAATGCACTTTTGAGCTTGCAGGGGGAAATGAGTATCTCTGTACGGCTGCCGCCGTTATCGGCAAATGAGTATGTTTACGGGTGGAACCGTGCAGTTTTGCTGTACCCCTATTTTCATTGGGGTACGGCTTTTTTGATTGGGGGGAAAGTATGTTTGACAAACTCAAAGCGGAACTCGATTCCATTATGGAACGTGATCCCGCCGCAAGAAGTCGTTTTGAAGTTTATACGCTGTATTCGGGCTTCAAAGCCGTCAGGGCTTACAGAAAGGCAAATTGGTTTTACCGCCATAACATGAAATATATTGCAAGGTGGATTTCCCAGAGGGCAAGGCATAAAACGGGAATTGAGATTCACCCCGGGGCAACCATCGGCAAAGGCTTGTTTATCGACCACGGCATGGGCGTTGTTATCGGCGAAACCGCTGAAATCGGCGATTACTGCACGATATATCAGAATGTGACCTTGGGCGGTACGGGTAAAGACCATGGAAAACGTCACCCAACGCTTGGCAATAATGTCCTTGTGGGTGCAGGTGCAAGAGTACTCGGACCTTTCAAAGTCGGGGATAATGCCCGAATTGCGGCAGGTGCAGTCGTTTTGACGGAAGTGCCCGAAAATGCAACCGCTGTAGGCGTACCGGCTAAAATCGTCAGAATCAACGGCGAAAAACCAAAATGTCAGGAACTTGACCAGGTACACATTACAGACCCCGTTGCACAAAGATTCTGCACCCTTGAAGCCGAACTTGAATCGCTGAAACAGGAACTTGAAGAACTGAAAAGAAAGGAAAATGCCAGATGAAAATTTACAACACCATGACCAGACAAAAAGAGGAGTTACAGACCATTACGCCGAATGAAGTGAAAATATACGCCTGCGGTCCCACGGTCTATAATTTCATTCATATCGGAAATGCAAGACCGATTTGTGTATTCGACACTTTCAGGAGATATCTCGAATACAGGGGCTACAAAGTCACTTTTGTACAGAATTTTACCGACATTGATGATAAGATAATCAAGAGGGCAAATGAGGAAAACAGCGATTATTTGACCGTATCCGAAAAGTATATTGCAGAGTATAAGAAAGACGCTAAAGGCTTGAATGTCCGTGAGGCAAGCGTTCACCCCCGTGCAACAGAAAATGTACAGCAGATAATTGACATGGTGAAAACTCTTGAAGAAAAAGGCTATGCCTATTCCACGGAATACGGTGATGTTTATTTCCGTACAAACAAATTCAAGGAGTACGGCAAATTATCCCATCAGCCTTTGGAAGATCTGGAGGCAGGTGCAAGGATTCAGATAGGCGAAACAAAGGAAGATCCGATGGATTTCGCCTTGTGGAAAGGTGCAAAGCCCGGTGAACCGTCATGGGATTCCCCGTGGGGCAAGGGCAGACCGGGCTGGCATATCGAATGTTCGACAATGGCAAAGAGATATCTGGGTGAAACCATTGATATTCACTGCGGCGGTCAGGACTTGGTATTCCCCCACCATGAAAACGAAATTGCACAAAGTGAATGCTGCAACGGCGTTCCCTTTGCACATTACTGGATGCATAACGGCTATATCAATGTCGATAACAGAAAAATGTCAAAATCATTGAATAATTTCTTTACCGTCAGGGACGTTGCCGAAACATACGGCTATGAACCTATCCGATATTTAATGCTGTCATCTCATTACAGAAGTCCCATCAATTATTCCGTTGATATCATTGAACAGTGCAAAGCCGCATTGGAAAGGCTGTATAACTGCCGTGACGATTTGAAATTCCTCATGGAAAATTCACCTTCGGGCGAAAAAGACGGTGAAGATAAAATCAAAGAAATTCTTCTGAAGAATAAAGAGGATTTCATCACGGCTATGGACGATGATTTCAATACGGCAGACGGTATCACGGCATTGTTTGAATTGGCAAGGGATATCAATACAAATGTCAGTGCAAAGACGAATCCGTCAAAGGAATTGTGTGAATTTGCCCTGAATCTGTATAATGAATTAGCGGATGTATTAGGCTTGCTGTATGTCGAAAAAGACAGCGTGGAAGATGACGTGCAGGCACTCATTGAACAGAGAAATGCCGCAAGAAAAAATAAAGACTGGGCATTGGCTGATAAGATTCGTGACGAACTCAAAGCAAGGGGTATCACGATAAAAGATACTCCGAATGGTACGATAATCGTATGAAAGAACTGATTGAAAAGGCATTTGCCGCAAGGGAAAAAGCCTATGCCCCCTATTCCGAATTCAGAGTAGGGGCGGCAGTCCTTGCGGCAGACGGCAAAATATATACAGGCTGTAATGTAGAAAATGCGTCATATCCTGTCGGGATATGTGCGGAAAGAGTGGCAATTTCAAAGGCTGTTGCAGACGGTGAACGGAAATTTACCGCCGTAGCCCTTGTCGGCAGCGGTGCGGATTACTGTACGCCATGCGGAATGTGCAGACAATTCATGGCGGAATTCTGCAAAGGCGATTTCAAAGTCATTTCCGCAAAATCTCCCGATGATTACAGGATATTTTCACTTGCGGAATTATTGCCGCATACATTCGACAGCGATTCACTGTAAAACAAAACCCCCGATGGAGTGTCACGAACTCTGTCGGGGGTTGTTTTTAGCAAATATGGATTTATCCTTACAAGCCTATTATAGCATATGCAAATCAAAATTGCAATATACTTTTATCTTTAATCCATAACTTTCGATAAATCAAGTAATATGTCTAAAAATTCCAGTAAACAAAGCAATATCTTATTTATCAATTACTTGCTTGATAAGTAATTATACTTGAATGTAAAAACATTGAGCAAACGGAAATCCATTTTTTAAATAATG
>CAMHPW010000057.1 GCA_946187095.1 uncultured Clostridia bacterium
CCCTGTTTCGATATGGCAAAAAGATTGTTTCTGAGTTCAACCGCACCACTATTATACACGATTTTTCGGATAAGTTCAATATGTTTTGCTTCGGGAGTGAAAGAGTTTTTTCGGCAAAGCAGGATGATTGCTCCGGAAAGAACAGCTTTATCGAGTTTCTGAAGTTCGGATATTTGATAGCCTTTGTCTGTAAGGCATCGGGAAAGGGCATCCTCCGCACATTTGTCTATGAAACTGACAGTTTCCTTCATGTGTTCGGTCATGGCGGAAACGGTGCTTTCAAAGGACGGATTGATTTTTTTCAGTACGGGCATGACTTCAAGGCGAATCTTGTTTCTTGTATATTCGTCTGTTAAATTGGTACTGTCGGTGACATAGGGGAGAGAGTGCTGTGTGCAGTAGGATTCTATTTCATTTCTTGTGCAGTTGATGAGAGGGCGGATAATATTATCTCTCATGGGCGGTATGCCGCAAAGCCCTGCTGCACCGCTGCCACGAGTCAGATTAAAGAGTACGGTTTCGGCATTGTCCGAGGCGGTATGTGCGGTGGCGATCTTGGCATGGAATTTTTCGGCTGTTTCGGAGAAAAATGCATAGCGTATATCACGACCGCATTGTTCGGTGCTGATCCTTCTTTTGAGGGATTCGGCTTTTACGTCTGCATGGAGGATATAAAGCGGAACACCATATTTTTTGCACATTTCGGAAACGAAATGCTCATCACGGTCAGCCTCTGCACCTCTCAATTGATGATTGATATGACAGGCAGAAAGTGTGAGATGGAACTGATCTCTGAGAGATACGAGAAAGTGCAGTAAGGCACAGGAATCCGCACCGCCTGAAAATCCCACGACAACGCTGTCATTTTGGGAAAGCATATGATATTTCTGTACGGTGGAAAGTGCTTTATCGAACATCGTTTACCTCCGAAGTGAAACGCATGAATTCACCCTGCCAGTGCAGGGGAACGGAACGGGTTTCGCCGTGTCTGTTTTTGGCAACGATACATTCGCCGTGATTGGCGGTATCACTTGGGGCTTGGTCTGCCTTGTCTTTATAATAGTCTTCTCTGTAGAGAAAGAGGACGATATCGGCATCCTGTTCGATAGAACCCGAATCTCTCAGGTCAGAAAGCTGGGGCTTATGTTCGGCACGCTGTTCACTTGCACGGGAAAGCTGTGAAAGCGTGATAACAGGCACATCCAATTCCTTTGCGAGAATTTTCAGATCCCTTGTGATCTCGGAAATTTCCTGAACGTGATTGTTATTCGCCCTTGCGGGTTTCATAAGTTGGAGATAGTCTATGATGACCAAATCAAAGCCTTTGATCTTTTTGAGTTTGGCTTTGATTTCGGGTACGGTGATATAGGAAGTGTAGTCGATATACAATTCGGCTTTGCTGAGGACATCACCGGCTTCAATGAGTCTTTGCCATTCTTCATTGGAGAGCTTGCCTGTACGGAGTTTTGTACCGGGGATACGACCTTCCGTAGATAAAAGACGGGCGGCAAGCTGTTCCTTGCTCATTTCGAGAGAAAAAAAGGCAACTTTCTTTTTGCATTTCATAGAGGCATAGCTGGCGATATTCAGAGCAAAACTTGTTTTTCCCATGCCGGGACGGGCTGCAAGGATGATCAGATCGGATTTGTTCAGTCCTGTAATAGTGGTATCAAGTGCACCAATGCCTGTGGAGATGGATCGGAGTTGATCGCTTTCGGGGGAATTGAGGATATCGAGCCTGTCGAAAGTTTCAAAAATGGCATATTTGAGCTGTTCCAGACCGCCGCTGCTTCTGTTGTCACGGATATCGAATATCATTTTTTCAGCGGCATCGATCAGTCTGTTGGCATTGCTGCTGCTGTTTTTCATGGTGTAGTCGATAATTTCCCTTGCCGTTGAGATGAGCCGCCTTACAAAATATTTTTCCCTTACCATGATGATATAGTCATCGATGGCAGAGATAACGGGTACGGAATCGGCGATCCCCATAAGATAGAGTTTGAGCTGTTCATGGGGATAGTCAGTAGTTTCGGTAAGTTTTCGCAGGACGGTAACGTAGTTCACGGACATATCCATTGAAAAAAGCTCTATCATGGCACCGTAAATGGCTTTATTAATAGGCACATAGAAATAATCGCTTGACGGGATTTTTTCCATGGCAATAGAGAGGTCATCGGGTTCAATGAGGATAGAGGCAAGCAGAGCCTGTTCGGAATCAGGATCGCAGGGCATATTATCGGGGATATCCATTCCCATTGGCATTTCATTGTTCATGTTTTCACATCCTTTTGTGTCGGGGAAAATTAAAAATTGAAAACGTCAAATCGTTATCAGCGATTTTTCGTTTTCAATTTTTTTGTCAGATCAGTTTGTTTCTTCTGTCACTTTTACGTTGATGGTGGCTGAAATGCCTGTATAGAGTTTGACTTCACATTTGTATGTTCCGAAGGCTTTGATGTCGCTTTCGAGAACGACTTTTCTTTTGTCAATGGGGAGGCTGAATTTCTGTTTGATCTCATTGGCGACTTCCTTGCTTGTGACGGAACCGAACAGTCTGCCGCCCTGACCGGCTTTTGCAGTCATGACAATGGTCTGACCTTCCAATCTTTTGGCATTTGCCTGAGCTTCCGCTGTTTCAATGGCTATTTTGTGCTGTCTGGATTGTTCGGCATTTTTGAGTTCATTGATTGCCTGTGCATCGGCTATTTTGGCGAGCTTTCTCGGCATGAGAAAGTTTCTTGCATAGCCGTCCGAAACATTGACCAATTCACCTTTTTTGCCTGTACCCTTTACATCTTCGAGTAATATTACCTGCATGATTGTTTCCTCTTTTCTTTAAATTAATTGCACATTGCTAATTGCTTACGGGGCTGGTTTTGTTGAGGTCGAGGTCGTTGATGATGGAAACGAGTCTTTCACGGGCCTCGGCGATACTGACATCCTCCATCTGACAGGCAGCCATCGTCTGATGACCGCCGCCGCCAAGGGATTCCATGATGACCTGCACGTTCAGGTCACCGAGGGAACGGGCGGAGATATTGACAGTTTTCCCTGTTTTGTACATGACGAAAGATGCCTTGACATTTTCTATGCCCAACAGTTCATCAGCGGCTTGTGCAGAAGCGATCCTGATATCAGGGGTGGTTTCATCCGCACAGGCGATGGCACAGTAATTGAAAATTTCCGCATCGCTGACGAGCTTGTATTTGACTTTATAGGTGTCGATGGAGTTGGAGAAAAGCCGTTTGACTTCCACAGTATCTGCACCGTTTTTTCTGAGATAAGCGGCAGCCTCAAAAGTACGGACACCTGTACGCAGAACGAAATTTTTGGTATCGAGCATGATACCCGAAAGCATGGCTTCACTTTCAAGACGGCTCGGAGGTTCGCTGCTGAGATATTGAATGAGTTCCGCCGTCATCTCACAGGCAGATGATGCATACGGTTCATGGAAAAATACAACGGCATTGTCGATATGATTGACCATCATTCTGTGGTGATCGATAACAACGACTCGTTCAGCGTGTTCGTAAATGAGCTTTGATTCAAGGAAATTCGGTGAATGGGTATCAACGATGATCAGCAGGGAACGGCTGTCCATGATATCGAGAATTTCACTTTCGGTCTTGAAGATATTTTCAAAGCCGGCTCTTTCAAAGCTGGCAACGAGGGGCTTGGCGAGAGTCTGCTGACGGTTGATGCAGATATAGGCGGGTTTTTTCAGACCTTTGGAAACGGAACTCCACATACCGATACAGGCACCGACGGCATCAAGATCAGAATAGCGGTGTCCCATGATAATGACATTGCTGCTGTTCTTGACATGGGTGATGAGAGAGCCGGCAATGACTCTTGTACGGACTTTATCACGTTTTTCAACGCCTTTGGAAACGCCGCCGAAAAACTGGTATTCTTCCGACTGTTTGACGGCAGCCTGATCACCGCCACGCCCGAGAGCAATCTCAAGGGCTTGTCTTGCCCAGAGTTCATTTTCTTTGAAAGTCTGACCGCCGTGACCGACACCGATGGAGATAGTGGCATTAACACGCTCATTGATTTTGATCTCACGGATATCTTCCAGTATTTTGAATTTTTCATCCATGAATTTCCGGATATATCTCTCTTCCATGACAATGACATATCTGCCGCCGGAGATTTTTTTATAGAAGCCTGTCGTGGAAGCCACCCATTTTACGATCGTCTGTTCCACGGCAACAGTGACCTGACTTGCCTTGCCTTCTTCGGCCTGTCTTTCCAGTTCCTCTTTGTTGTCGAAGGTGACGATGGCAACAACGGGACGGGAAGCGATATATTCATCGGAATTGGACTTGTAAAGATCGTTGTCGATGAAATAGACGACAGCACCCGAACCGCTTTTTACACCGAAGACAACATACCATTTGTCATTTCGTTTGGTATCTGTACCTTTGTCGCTGAAAATGGTGTGGATATCATGACCGTCAAGATAATCCGTAAGAGGAGCGGAAACGGGACTTTCGCCGCTGCAGATGGATTCTTTGAAATGCCTGTTGACGGCAATGATCTCATTGTTTTCACCAATCACGGCAGCGGCACAGCCGATATCTTCAAGCTGTTTTTTACCCTCGTCATCAATGGCATGAACGACATTGATGAATGTCTGGGCAATGTAGTGTCTGAGATGAACGGCACAAAGGACAAATATGATCAGTGCACTCAATGCCACCAGAAATTCTCCGATAAAGACGAATTTGTTCCACCAGAAAGATACCACCGCCATTGCAAACATGACGATCACCGATATGAGAAAAAGCGGTGTGATAAAATTTGTATTTTTCTTGTTTTTCAACTTTATTCACCAACTTCTTTCAGTTCTTCAGATCTCCATTATGACAGGAAGTATCATAGGGCTTCTTCTTGTCTTGTCATAGATCATTTTTGAGAGATCGTCTTTTATAGCGGTTTTTATGACACTCCAGTCGGAGATGCCTTCATAGCGGCAGTCATCGAGAGTTTCCCTGACGGCTTCCTTTGCATCGTTGATCAGGGGTTCGTTTTCTTTGACATAGACAAATCCCCTTGAAACGACATCGGGACCTGAAACGATATTGCCGTCACCGTCAAGGGTGACTACGACAACGATCAGACCGTCCTGACCGAGATGCTGTCTGTCACGCAGAACAATGCTGCCGACATCGCCCACACCTAAACCGTCAACGAGCATATTGCCTGCAGGAATGTTGGGAAGCTGTCTGATACGGTCTTTTCTGAGTTCGACGACAGTGCCGATATCGCCGATAAAGATATTTTTTTCGGGGATGCCCATCTGAACGGCAAGACCGGCGTGTTTGACAAGATGCTTTTGTTCGCCGTGAACGGGGATGAAATATTTTGGCTTTGTGAGTCCCTGTATGAGTTTGAGTTCCTCCTGACAGGCATGACCTGAAACATGGACTTCATACATGGATTCGTAAATGACTTTGCATTTGTGTTTCATCAGTTCGTTGACGATCTTGCTCACCATTTTTTCATTTCCGGGAATGGGATTGGCGGAGATGATAATAAAGTCATTCTGACCGACTTCGACTTTTCTGTGTTCGGAGGAAGCCATTCTGGAAAGGGCGGACATTGCTTCGCCCTGACTTCCTGTTGTGACGAGAACGATCTGTTCATCCGTATATCTGTCAAGCAGATCAATGTCTATGATCAGACCGTCATCAGCTTTGATATAGCCGAGTTCAATGGCGATATTCATGTTGTTGACCATGCTTCTGCCCGAAAAGGCGACTTTTCTGCCGTATTTTTTGGCACAATCCAAAATCTGCTGTATCCTGCCGATGTTTGAGGCGAATGTGGCGATAATAATACGGGATTTTTCGGCTTCTTTAAAGAGATGATCGAAAGTCTGTCTGACTTTCTGCTCGGTCATGGTGTAGCCCGGTCTTTCGGCATTGGTGGAATCTGCCATAAGAGCAAGAACTCCCTGTTTGCCAAGTTCCGCAAATCTGGCTAAATCGATCATACCGTCTGTAGTAGGGGTGCAGTCTATTTTGAAATCTCCCGTATGGACAACGGTCCCGGCAGGTGTGTGTATGGCGATCCCCACAGAATCGGGTATGGAGTGATTAACGTGTATGAATTCAATGGACATACAGCCGAGTTTGATCCTCTGACCTGGCTTGACGGCATTGAGTTTGACTTTGCTTTGCAGACCGTGTTCCTTGAGCTTGCTTTCGACAAGTCCGAGCGTAAGGGCAGTGCCGTAGATGGGGAAATTGAGTTTTCTGAAAAGATACGGCAAACCGCCGATATGGTCTTCATGTCCGTGAGTAAGGACGATGCCTTTGATTTTATCCCTGTTTCTTTCAACGTAGGAAAAGTCGGGGATGACCATGTCAACGCCGAGCATTTCGCCGTCAGGGAAAGCCATTCCGCAGTCAAGCAGGAACATATCATTGTCACATTCAAAGAGTGTCATGTTTTTTCCTATTTCATTGAGACCGCCCAAAAATGTTATTTTAACGGAATGGTCTGTCGGTTTGTTGTAATTTCTTTTTGACTGAAAATCGTTTCTTTTGGAAAAATTATTGTTGTCAGGTCTCCTGATAGGCGGCACAAAAGTGCCAAACTGCAATTTCTTATTGTCAGTTTTCTTTTCTGAGACAGTATTTCTGCCGTTTTTGGCGGAAAGACCTCTGCCCTTTCCGGTATTTTTCGGCATACCTCTCTTATTCAATTCAGATATCACTGTATTACCTCCGATTTTAAAAAAATTTTCCCGAACACAATATATTCTTATTTTACTATTGCAAGGTCATTTTGTCAATGGATTTTATCCTATAATTT
>CAMHPW010000058.1 GCA_946187095.1 uncultured Clostridia bacterium
TCCCCAATCCCCATATTATATAATTATTTTATAAATAATAAAATTATAACTAAAATAAAAAATAAAAATAAATTAAATTAAACAAAATAAAGAAATATGAGTGAAGAAGTTAACCAATCTCCAGATAATAATCAATCTGCTGAAAATGCTTCTCCTTCAAAAAAAGAAATGGATATACAACGTTCATTAATGGAAATAGATAATGAAAGAAAAGAAAAAGATGAACAACAAAGATTCGGTTATTTTTCAGTTCCATATCCTTCAACCATAGGAGATCAAGCATATTCCCAAAAACAAGAATATCATCATAAAGTCGTTGATCGTAAAGTAATTTCTTCAATGCCCGAAAAAATCAGGATTACAAGAGTTTCAAACAAGTCCCGAACATTACTGCCTCAGACGATGACCGCATTATCTATTTCACCATGGTGGACAGCTATCAAAGACTCAAACCCATTTATGAACAAATCAAAACGCTCCCCCATGCCAAACCCACTCTTTACCGTGACAACTATTCAGACCTGTATTTTCTCGAAGTCTTCAGTTCAGATGCCACTAAAGCAAACGGTGTCCTGAAAATCAAGAAAATGCTCCATGCCGATACTGTCGTGGCTTTCGGTGACAATCTCAATGATATCGATATGCTCAGAATTGCCGACATCGGTGTTGCCGTGGGCGATTGTGTCGAAGAAGTCAGGCAATATGCCGATATCATTATCGGCAACAGCTATGAAAACGGTGTTGCAGAATTTCTTCTCTCTCACTCGAAAAATTCGATTTCAGGTGTTTGAACTGCCGCTTTCGGTGCAAACGGCACTGTATCGAATACTTCTACTATTTTATCCCTGAACCACAACGACGGCGTTACTCTTAATGCAAACCCATATCCGTTGTCCATCTGCCATTTATAGCTTTCCGCCTGCGGTATGCCGTATACAGACAACAGTGTCATAATAATTCCGCCATGCGTGACAACTGCCGACTGCAATATATTTCCGTTAATGACTTCATTCACGATTTTTTCAAAGCCCCTGCATATCCTGATGGCAAATTCTTTGCCCGTTTCACCCTTGGGGGGTGATGTTTTATCCGAATTTTGCAGCCATTGAGTAAATTCGGGTTTTCCCGAAAGTTCAACGGCACTTTTGCCCTCCCATTCGCCGAAATCACATTCACTCAATGCCGGCACTGTATCAATATCCCTATCGGGATAAATTATCTCACAAGTTTGTGTACATCTTGCCAGCGGACTTGCATATACTTTACTGCACACGGGATAGCCGAATTTCTCTTTGATATCCCTTAAATTCTCCTTTCCCTTTTCGGACAGGTTCACGTCCGTTCTTCCGATATATCTTCCTTTGAGGGTTTCGTCTATTGCCCCGTGACGTATCATATATATTACATACGACTGCATATCTCACAAATCTCCTTAAAAATTTTTCAAAAACAACTTTACAAACTGTTTTACTTGTTATATAATTTACATACTGTTTTAATTTGCCGAAACAGGTCGTTTTCATATCTAATATATAATTTTGTTCATATAATGTCAAGGAGTTTTTTCATGAGTGATTTTCCGAGAATGATAACCCTTTTACGCAAGGAAAAAGGATTAAGTCAAAAACAGGCTGCCCTTGAGCTGGGCGTGTCACAGGCTCTGCTGTCGCACTATGAAAAGGGCATCAGAGAATGCGGACTTGATTTTGCCGTAAAGATTGCCGACTACTACAACGTGTCATGCGATTATCTTCTGGGCAGGACTGCCGACAGAAACAACACGCACTTTGAAACGAATCTTCTTCAAAGTGCCGAAAACAAATCCAACAAATCAAATATCGCTCTCTCTGCCAACAAACAGCTTATTATCCATTCCATAGAAATTATATTCGGTATTCTCGAACAGGCTGACTGCAAGGGACTCAATGCCGAGATATCATCTTATTTGATGGTATCTCTTTATAAAGTTCTGCGTATACTTTATTCTGCCAATCCCAAAAATCCGCAGGCCATGTTTGCCGTCATGCCCGAAGTGTACAAAGGCTTATCCTCTGCACTTCAGTGTATCGGCGAATCCAATGCCGAATGTCTTTCCCACGGCAAAAATACTCCCGGTTCGGAAGGTCTTGACAGCACTTTTGCACCCTCTCTTTCGCCTAATATTATTTCGAGGTTATATCCCGAATCGGCACCGTCCCTTTATGAGTTGGTTCATAAAATCGAAGATAAATTAAAAAAACTTTCCTGAAATTCAAAAAGCTGACAGCCTTTTCACTGTCAGCTTTATTTTTTACTGCACTATCTCATATCCGTCGGGAACTCTGAACAGGCTTTCATCAGGCGTATTGTTAATGGCATTGATCGCTATTTCAGAAACATTCTGACCATTTTTACTTATAATATATACGGGCGTTTCACCGTCAAAATATACTTTCACGGTTTTTCCGTCCGTACTGTATTCCTCAAAGCTGTATTCCGTACCCTTATACTGCTCCGTACCGCTGCCTTTGTATTCCAGCGTATCCAGACCAAAACTTGATGACAACTGTGAAAGTATATCATTCGCTATGCTGTTCTGTGTAAGATCATCGTCTATCTGCAATTTTTCATCGGGATCATATGCCTCTCCTGTTAAAAATGCCCTTTTTTCCGTATCCTCTATCAGATATGTTCCATTGGAATTTCCGATCACCCTGACACTGTCTTCACCCAATGTGAATTTTTCCATGATACCGCTGTCACTTCTTGCCAGTTCTGCATTGAATTTTACCGACAGTCCGCCGAAAAGTGCAAATTCTCCCGTGACATTCATGTATATATTTTGGCTTCCAAGGGCTTTTTGCATATATCCCTTTGTCTGATCGCCCAGCTTGCTGACATCTACCAGTCTTTCAATGATCTCTTTCGGATATTCCGCCTCAAAGCTGCTTTCCGAAACCTCCGCTGAACTCTCTTTTTTGCTTTCCTGCGAAACTTCAGAAATTTCCGAAACCTTTTCCGACTCCTCTTTTGACGTTTCCTCTGAACTCTCCGATACGGCACTTACTTCCGATATTTCAGAAACTTCAGAAACTTCAGATATTTCAGATATTTCAGATATTTCATTTGCTTTTTGTGTACATGAAGTTAATAAAAGTGCAGTAAACAAAACCAATATTATTTTTTTCATTTTGAATTCCTCCTTTACGTTAATTATATCACATTGTTTTTGCATAAACAACAACTATTTATTGGATTTCTCAAAAGAAATGATTGAAATTTTTTCCTGACTGTATTACAATATATATAATATAATATGAAACGGAGTTTTTGATATGTATAAAAATTATATCTTTGACCTGTACGGCACTCTTGTTGATATCAGAACAAACGAATGGAAAGCAAGCCTTTGGAAAAATATGTCAGTGATATATTCCATGCATGGTGCCGTATATTCCCCCCGTGAACTCAACAAGACCTATAATGCCTATGTCAAGGAACAGATCGCACAGATTCCTCCCGAAAAATATTCCACCCATCCCGAACCCCAGATCGAATACGTCTTTCAGAAAATGTTCACCGCAAAAGGCATTGACTGCCCGATGGCACTTGCCAAAGAAACAGGTCTTGTATTTCGTGCCTTGTCCCTCAAATACATAAAGCTCTATGACGGCGTACACGAATTGTTTGACGCTATCCATCAAAACGGCGGCAAGGCTTATCTTCTTTCCAATGCCCAGCGTATCTTTACAGAACCTGAAATCCGTCTGCTCGGCATTTATGACGAATTTGAAGATGTCATTATCTCCTCCGATATCGGCTGTGCAAAGCCCGACATCAAATTCTATCAGCATATTCTCAAGAAACATAATCTCGATCCCAAAGAATCCATCATGATCGGCAATGACTATATCACGGATATTCAGGGCTCTTTCAATGCAGGCATTGACTCTCTTTATCTGCATACCGCTATCTCCCCCGAAATCAAGGGTGAACTGCTCGCAAAATATCCCGTTATGAGCGGTGATCTCTTTGAAGCGATAAATATTCTTTTTAATTAAAATGAGGTGCTTGAAATGTTAAAAGATTTAATAGGAAAATTTAAAATTGACGGCAGCGAAACCCCGCTTGACCATGAAGAAACCGATTATGAAGAACTCTATGGAGATGATCAAAAAATAGGCTTCATCGGTGCAGGGAATATGGCTACTGCCATTGTCAACGGTCTTTTGAAATCTCATACCCCCGAAGAAACCATCTTCGTGCATGACTGCAATGTCAGGCAGTTGAAACACATGGCTGAGTTGGGTGTAAATATCGCCTATACGATTGAGGAACTCGTTGAAAATTCCGATATTATCGTACTTGCCGTGAAACCCCAGAATTACGATGAAGTCCTTGCCGAAATCAAAACTGCCGTCACTGACAAAAAAATATTTGTCACAATTGCCGCCGGAATTTCCATTGACTATGTAAGAAAGGGCTTGGGTATGGATTGTCCTATGGTGCGTGTCATGCCCAATACGCCGCTTTTGCTCGGAAAAGGTGCTACTGCCGTATGCCGTTCCGAAAATATCTCTGACAAAAATTTCAAAACGATTTACAATATGTTTGCCAATTCGGGTGAAGCCGTTGAACTGCCCGAAGAACAAATGAATGCCGTTATTGCCGTCAATGGCAGCAGCCCTGCCTATGTCTATCTCTTTGCGAAGGCTATGACAGACTATGCCGTTTCTGTCGGCATTGACAAAGATGTTGCCCTGAAACTCGTTGCACAAACTTTCATAGGAAGTGCCGAAATGCTGCTTTCCAGCGGTGATGATCCCGATACGCTCATTCAGAAAGTCTGCTCAAAGGGCGGTACTACCATTGAAGCCGTCAATGTCCTCAATGAAAACAATGTCCCCCAAATTATCATGGACGCTATGGCTGCCTGTACGAAACGTGCCGAAGAACTTGGTAAATGAGGAATTAGGAATTAGGAATTAACAATAGACACATAAAGACCGTTGACTTTTTCAGCCAACGGTCTTGTTTATTTTCTTATTTCATGAAAGCTGACATATATTTTGCCAGATTTTCCGCTATTTCAGCCGCATTTTCTTTAGTCGTTCCAACGGCTGTCACATATACCTTGACTTTCGGCTCTGTGCCTGACGGTCTGACGATCACTCCCATGCCGCCCTCCAGTGAATAGGAAAGTACATTTGACTTCGGCAAATTGATCTCCGTCTGTTCGCCTGTGGCAACGTCTTTCTGACAGGAATTCAGATAGTCGGCAATTTCCGTTACTTTGTAGCCTGCAACCTCTTTTGGCGGCTCTTTGCGGAATCCGTCCATGATATCCGCCATTTTTGCCATGCCTGCCGCTCCGTCAAATTCATAGCTGTCCGTCCTGTTAAGATAATAGCCGTATTCTTCATATATCTCTGTCATGACTTCATCAAGACTCTTGCCCTGCTGACGATAATAAGCAGCCATTTCGCATATCAGCATTGACGCAACTACCGCATCTTTATCTCTTACATACGTTCCGGCAAGATAGCCGTAGCTCTCTTCAAAGCCGAATACATATCTGTTTTCCTCACCTTTCTGCTCAAGGAGAAGTATCTGTTCGCCGATATACTTGAATCCCGTGAGGATATTCTTCAGTTCACAGCCGTATTTTTCGCAAATCTTTTCAACCAATTTACTTGTAACAATCGTCTTGACGGCAACGGGATTTTCGGGCAGAGTGCCCTTTTCCTTTCTCGTGGAAAGCAAGTAGTTGATAAGCATGATACCCGTTTCATTGCCTGTCATCAGGCGATAACCGTCCTTTGTCTTTACGGAGATTCCTACACGGTCACTGTCGGGATCGGTTGCCAGAAGCAGATCAGCCTGTTCTTTTTCGCAAAGTGCAAGTCCGACTGCCAATGCCTCTTTGATTTCGGGATTCGGATAGGGACAAGTCGGGAAATTGCCGTCAGGCATTTCCTGTTCAGGCACTACTACGACATTTTCTATACCGATTCTTGAAAGGATTTCTCTTACCAATTTGTTTCCTGCACCGTTGAGAGGGGTATAGACCACTTTCAAGCCCGAACCTTTGCACATATCAGGATTCACAGACTGCTTTCTCACATTATTGAGATATGTTTCATAGAGATCATCGCCGATCCACTCGATCATGCCGCTTTTCAGACCTTCTTCAAAGTCAACTAACTTGATATCTCCGTTGAAATAGTCAACTTTCAGGATTTCTTCATAAACGGCATCTGCCGAAGCGTCCGTCATCTGACAGCCGTCACTGCCGTAACACTTATATCCGTTATATTTAGCCGGATTGTGGCTTGCCGTTACCATGATACCTGCCGCCGATTTCAATGCCCTTACTGCATATGATACAACAGGTGTCGGCTCCAATTCTGTCGAAATATACGCTTTAATGCCGTTTGCCGCAAGAACTCTTGCAGATTCCCTTGCAAAAACGTCTGCCTTTATTCTTGAATCGTGCGATATCGCTACGGACGCATTTTTACAGGTCTTATTGAGGAAATTCGCAAGTCCCTGTGTAGCACGCCTTACTGTATAAACATTCATTCTGTTGGTACCTGCACCGATAATGCCTCTCAGGCCTGCCGTGCCGAATTTCAGTTCCCTGTAGAATCTCTCATATATCTCATCTTCATTTCCTGCAATTCCTGCCAGCTCCTTTGTCAAATCGGCATCATCTGTTGCATTTTCCAGCCAGACCTTATAAAGCTCTTTTGTATCCATTTATCAGAACCGTTACTGAAAACTTATAAAAAGTTATAAAATCAACTTTTATGTTCCATTCC
>CAMHPW010000059.1 GCA_946187095.1 uncultured Clostridia bacterium
GTTTACGGGGCCCCGGACCCCAAGCGCGGCTACACCCTCTTCTCCCCTTCCCTCCTCCACCCCAGGACTGAAGTGGTCTCCGGACTCCTTGCCGACGATTTTCATCTCATCTTCACCTGACTCATATCTGCTGTACTGAGACTGCTTCATGTTAAGAATCGCACACACATCTTTCTGTTTCATATTCTTCATGAGTCTTACTTCTCTCAATCTTGGCAAATGATACATACTTTCACCCTTTTTTTTTATTTTCACAACGATTTTACAACAAAATTCGCCTTTTATTTTTCCTTTGTAACCCTTGGGTTATATAGGAATTCTGCCGAATATTTTGTGCAATATGAATATTTTTTCCGCAAAAACATACGGTCAAGCCATCTTTTTGTACACTTGACCGCATTATTGTATTATTTTTATCAAACAGTCCCCTCATCGATCACTTCATGATAAAGATTGATATACTGCGTAGCGGAACGCACCCAGCTGTTGTCACATTCCATCGCCTGTCTGATAAAATCCTTCCAGCTGTCACGCTGCCAGTATTCTGCCAATGCACGTTTGATGCATTCCATCATTTCCACAGGATCGTAGCTTTTGAATGAAAAACCGTTTTCATTATCCCTGATCGAATCACGCAGACCGCCGACTTCTCTCACAACAGGAAGCGTTCCGTATCGGAGGGCGATCATCTGTGCCAATCCGCACGGTTCTGCCTTTGAGGGCATCAGAAACACATCCGCAGCAGCATACACCTTTCTGGCAAATCCCGATAAAAAGCCTCGGCAGAAAACTACTTTGCCGGGATATTTCTCCTGCATGGCACGGAAAAAATTTTCATATTCCCAGTCACCCGAACCGAGTATCACAAACTGTATATTTTCTTCATGCATGAGCTGATCGAATGCCGCTCTCACAAGGTCAAGACCTTTTGATGAAACGAGTCTTGTCACCATTGCGACCAAAGGCACACCGGCATTCTGTTCCAGTTTAAGATGCTCCTGCAGCTTTCTCTTATTGACAGCCTTGCCGGAAATATCCGAAACAGAATAATTCGCATACAGTTCAGGATCAGTGGAGGGATCGTATGAAACGGTATCTATCCCGTTGAGAATGCCTCTTATTTTCCATGCACGGTCATTGAGGATCGGATCAAGTCCGTGTGAAAACCACGGATCACGGATCTCCCACGAATAACTCGGACTTACCGTTGTGACACGGTCGGATGATTCTATTGCTCCCTTGAGCAGATTGATACCGCCGTTAAAATCGAGCATCCAGCGGCTGTGCGGCGGTATGCCGAACACATCATCATACAATTCCAGACCATACTGTCCCTGATACTGTATATTATGTATCGTGAAGACAGTTCTGATACCCTTGTACCAGTCATTTCTGGAATAAAAAATATTGTAGTAAGCCGGGATCAAAGCCGTCTGCCAGTCGTTGCAGTGAATGATATCGGGCTTGAAATCGATCAGCGGAAGCATCTCAAGAACTGCCCTTGAAAAAAATGCGAATCTTTCCGCATCGTCATAATGCCCGTACATCCCTTTACGCTTGAAATAATACTGGTTATCGAGAAAATAATACACAACACCGTTATAGCGTGTTTCAAACACACCGCAATACTGTCTTCTCCATGCAACAGGCACGGAAAAACTTGTCAAAAAACGCATCCCGTCCTTCAGTTCATCGGGTATGCTCTCATACAGCGGCATGACAATGCGGCAGCCTATCAGACGCTGACGAAGTGCATGAGGCAAAGAACCCGAAACATCCGCAAGACCGCCCGATGCCGCAAACGGCTGAGCCTCACTCGTTGCAAACAGACACTTCATTCACACCCCCCCTTTTCTAATTCATAATGACATAACAATATTCATAATGCACGGTCATCAGAAACCATGCATTATGAATATCAGTTAAAAATCAAACGATACTCAATTTGCTTACATAAACAGGATAGGAAGCCTCTCCTGCAAGTGTCTTGCCGTCACGGACGGTTACATCCTTGTCAACGATCACATAGTTGAGATTGGAATTCTCGCCGATCTTTGTATCCTGCATGATCACACAGTTGGAAACCTTTGTGCCTTTGCCGATATGAACGCCCTTAAAGAGTACACAGTTTTCCACTTCACCGTCTATCACGCAGCCGCTGCCGATGAGCGAATTCTTGACTTTGGAATCAAGACCGTATTTGGCAGGCATATCGTCCCTTACTTTCGTATAGATCGGTCTGTCACCCCTGCTGAACAGGTCTGCACGGACTTCACTGTCCATCAGTGACATATTGGCATTGAAATATTCCGCCGGTGATGTGATGACAGGGGCAAAGCCCTTGAATTCATAGCCGTATATATTAAGATTATTATACTCCGCCTGTATCATGTCACGCTTGAAATTCATCGTATTCTTGCTGACACACTTGTTCACGAGTTCAATCAGAAGCTCTCTCTTGATCATCATCATGTTCATGTAATAGCTGCAGGTACCCGAAATGGACGGATTGACAAGAACATCCGTTACCTTGCCCTTTGCATCAAATGAAAGCACCATGGGATCATGAAGTCTTGCGGGAAGCACATCCCTCTTGTAGATCAGGGTGATATCCGCATTGTTCTCAACGTGCTTTGCAAACACTTTCTGATAATCGATATTGCATACGACATCACAGTCCGAGATCACGACATATTCTTCACTGGAATTCGTGAGGAACGGCATAATGGAATGGAATGTGGAAACTCTGTTCGCATAATCACTGGGATCCATGAAAGGCGGAAGTACAAACAGACCGTCACGCTGTCTGGACAGGTCCCATGCCTTGCCTGTTCCGAGATGGTCAACCAATGACTGATAATTGCTCTTTGTCAGAACGCCGACTTTATTGATACCCGAATTCACCATGTTGGAAAGCGGGAAATCGATCAGACGATATCTGCCGCCAAAGGGTACGGCACCCATCGTTCTTCTCTCGGTGATCTCGCTGATCAGTTTTTCATGGAGATTAGAGAAGATGATACCCAAAATCCTGTTGCCACGCATATTATTCAACCTCCTCTATATCTTCTGCGATCATAGCCTTCGGAGCCACTTTCGCACCTGCACCTATTCTGAGATTATCGCCTACAACGGCAATGCCCCATTCATCTTTGTTTTCAATGTCTTCCGGTCTTGCACCGACAACGGCATTTTTGCCGATCACGGTATTTTCCGAAACAATCGCAAATCTTACCACTGCACCCTCTTCAATGACACAGCCGGGCATGATGATAGATGATTCTACAACGGCACCGGGCTTTACAACGACATTGGAGAACAGTATCGAAAATTCAAGTTCGCCTGCGATGTCACAGCCGTCACCGATGAGTGAATTCTGTATTTTAGCCGTATCGGCAACATACTGCGGCGGCACAACGGGATTCCTTGAATAAATTTTCCAGCTTTCGTCCATCAGGTCAAGCGGTACATTCGGATCGAGCAGGTCCATATTGGCTTCCCAAAGACTGTCTATCGTACCAACGTCTTTCCAGTAGCCCTCAAACTGATAGGCGAACATCCTCTGACCGTCTTCGAGCATTCTTGGCAGTACGTTCTTACCGAAATCATGTTCGGAACCTTCTTCACTTTCATCTTCGATCAGATATTTGCGGAGCCTGTCCCAACTGAATACATAAATACCCATAGATGCATTCGTGCTTTTCGGATGCTTCGGCTTCTCTTCAAATTCATAGATGGAACCGTCGGGATTCGTATTCATGATACCGAATCTTGATGCTTCTGCCAGCGGCACATCAATAACTGCTATCGTACAGTCTGCATTGTTCTCTTTATGGAACGCTATCATTTTGGAATAGTCCATTTTATAGATATGGTCACCCGAAAGTATCACTACATAATCGGGATTGTATCTGTCGATATAGCTGATATTCTGATAAATGGCATTGGCAGTGCCTGTATACCAGTCTGTACCCTTGATCTGCTGATACGGTGAAAGTACGCTTACACCGCTGTTCATACCGTCAAGATCCCACGGCTGACCGCTGCCGACATATTCATTCAGAACGAGCGGCTGATACTGCGTCAGAACACCGACTGCCTCTATACCTGAATTCACACAGTTGGAAAGCGGAAAGTCAATTATACGATATTTGCCGCCAAACGGTACGGCAGGTTTTGCGAGTTTCTGAGTAAGTACACCAAGTCTGCTGCCCTGACCTCCGGCAAGCAGCATGGCTACTACTTCCTGCTTTGGATACATATGATGATCCTCCTTCGATAAATCACAATTTTATTTCTACAGCACTTCCATGCTGTCAGTTACTGTTGTTCTGTTTCAGTCTTTTTCTTTCTTGTTCTTTTCGGCTTTTCCTCTGCCGCAGCCTTTTTCGCCGTTTTTCTTCCTGCAGTCTTCTTTTCGGCTGCTTCGCCTTCAGCGGCTTTTTTTCTGGGCTTTCTCTTTTGCTTTTTATGTGTACACTGATAATACATGACTGACATAGGCGGCAGTGTGAGAACCATCGACTGTTCATGTCCGTGCATGGGTTCATCTTCCGTTTTGATCTCCGTGCCGTTGGAAATGCCCGAACCGCCGAATTCTGTCCTGTCTGTACTGAATATCTCACTGTAAGTGCCTGCATACGGTACGCCGATACGATATTTTTCACGCTTCACCGGCTGGAAATTGCAGACTACGATAATTTCATTGCCCTGCTTGTCTATTCTTCTGAAAGAGATCACGCTCTGCGTATAGTCATCATTTGAGATCCAGTGAAAGCCGTCCCATGAGTAGTCGACTTCCCAGAAAGGACTGTTTTCAAGATAAAAACGGTTGATCTCCCTGAAAAAATTCTTCAGTTCATTGTGTCTGGGATATTCCAGCAGCATCCAGTCAAGTTCTACGGAATAATCCCATTCCTTGAACTGTCCGAATTCCGTACCCATGAACGTCAGCTTTTTGCCGGGGTGAGCCATCATATAGGCAACGAAAGTCCTTACGCCCTTGAATTTCAGGTCATAGTCACCGGGCATTTTATTGATCAGAGATGCCTTGCCGTAAACGACTTCATCATGCGAGATCGGCAGGATGAAATTCTCCGAGAAGGCATACAGGAACGAGAAAGTAAGATTATCGTGATTGAACGGTCTGTAGAGAGGATCAAGCGACATATAGTGAAGCATATCATTCATCCAGCCCATGTTCCACTTATAGTTGAATCCCAGACCGCCCATATATGTAGGCTTGGAGACATTCGGCCATGCGGTCGATTCCTCGGCGATCATAAGCGTATTCGGATAATATCGGAAAGCGGCTTCATTGAGCTTATGCATAAAGGCAACTGCCTCAAGATTATCTTTTCCGCCGAACTTGTTGGCTACCCATTCGCCGTCACGCCTGCTGTAATCCAGGTAAAGCATGGATGCGACTGCATCTACCCTCAATCCGTCTATATGATAATAATCCATCCAGAACAGAGCACTTGATATCAGGAAGCTGACGACTTCATTTCTGCCGTAGTCAAATACAAGTGTGCCCCAGTCTTTGTGTTCCCCCTTACGCCAGTCGGCATATTCATAGCAGGGAGTGCCGTCAAATCTTGCAAGACCATGAGCATCTCTCGGAAAATGAGCAGGCACCCAATCCAGAATGACAGATATCCCTGCCTGATGGCATCTGTCAACGAAGTTCATGAAATCAAACGGACTGCCGTATCTCGAAGTGATGGCAAAATATCCTGTTGCCTGATAGCCCCACGATGCATCAAAGGGATATTCCGTGAGCGGCATGAATTCTATATGGGTATAACCCATATCCTTGACATAGGGGATCAGCTCGTCAGCCAGCTTGCCGTAGGAAAAATAATTCCCGTCAGCATATTTTTTCCATGAACCCGCATGGACTTCATAGATATTCATCGGACTGCTGTAGGACACATATTTTTCTTTTTCTTTTTGCCATCCCTCGTCATGCCATTCATACCCGTCGATATCCACAAATACGGAGGCATTATTAGGTCGTGTCTCATAATGGAACGCATACGGATCCGATTTCAGCATGGTATAACCGTCATATGTTTCTATGCTGTATTTGTAGATAGCATAGTTTTCAACGATACCGGCAATAAAACACTCCCAAATACCGCCGTCAGATATCCAGTTCATCGGATGGACACTCCTGTCCCAATGATTGAAATCACCCACAACAGAAACACTTCTGGCATGAGGTGCCCATGTCCTGAACATCACACCGTCAACACCGTCACGATGTTCCCTGTGTGCCCCCATATAGTGATACGCATGGTAATGTTCGCCGCTATGGAACAGTTCAATATCCGAATGTTCCAACTCATCATGACTAAGCTGCATGATCCACAACTCCTTTATACCAAAAACTTACTGAATCTATTATACTTATATTTTTAATAAATTTCAAGTGGTTTTTCTGTACTTTTTATGAAATATTATTAAATTTTTTCCTGCATTTCCCAACAGGAAAATCAATATAAAAAATGCCAAAGAATTACCGTGTACAGATTTTTTCCGCACACGGTAATTCTTTATTTCTCATCTTGCCGGAGCATTCATAAAGTACATTGTCATCTGCATATAGCCTTCAAATTTCCAGTCCATATACTCGCAAGTATGATGATTATTGGGAAATGAGACAGAATGGAACCCGTACAGGTTCTTCCGGAAGTAAGACTAACGAGAATGCTAATCTTCTTGGTAATGACGGAAAGAAGAATTACTTCATTAACAAGGAAGGAAGAATTGTTCAGTCGGCAT
>CAMHPW010000060.1 GCA_946187095.1 uncultured Clostridia bacterium
TTCTGTTGCCGCCGCCTCTGTGACGAACGGTGATTCTGCCGTAGCTGTTACGGCCTGACTTTTTATTCAGCGGAGCCAAAAGACTTTTTTCAGGCTCTGCCTTTGAAAGAACCGAGTAATCTGTAACCGACATATTTCTCCTTGCGGGGCTGGTCGGCTTATAGTTCTTTATTGCCATTTATTTCACACTCCTCATGATGGCTTTGCGGAGAACGGCATATTCTCCATTCATTCTGCCTTTTCGGGCTTACATCATGCCTTCAAAGAATTCGATCGTCTTGCTGTCGGGGGTAAGCGTTACATAAGCCTTTTTCCATGAAGCTGTATAGCCTTCATTTCTGCCCTGACGGCGAAGTCTGCCACGAACATTCACTGTATTTACTTTTGCAACTTCTACACCGAATGCTTCTTCGACAGCCCTTGCGATATCGATCTTAGTAGCTTTCTTGTCAACTTTGAAGGTATATTTCTTGTCTGCAACAACGCCTGCCATTGTTTTTTCCGTAATGATCGGCTTTATAATAATGTCACGAGCATTCATTATGCATATACCTCCTCTATTTTGCTTACGGCATCCTTCACGATGACAACCTTGTCAGCGTTCACGATGTCATATACGTTTATCGTATTGACCTGTGCAGTCTTGACACCGGGGATATTTCTTGCCGAAAGAATGACTTTTTTGTCAACCTCGGGAAGAATGATAAGTGCCTTCTTGTCTGCACCGATCGCTTTGAGCATATTGGCAACAGTCTTTGTCTTGTACTCGTTCATTGAAACAGCGTCAACAACAATGATCTGACTGTCCCTGAGCTTGCTTGAAAATGCGGATTTCATCGCAAGTTTCTTTACTTTCTTGTTTACTGTGAATCTGTAGCATCTGGGCTTGGGAGCAAATACGATACCGCCGTGTGTCCACTGGGGAGCACGGGTGGAACCCTGTCTTGCATGACCTGTACCCTTCTGTCTCCAGGGCTTTCTGCCGCCGCCTGATACTTCAGCACGGGTAAGTGCGGACTGTGTGCCCTGACGGTTGTTGGCAAGATAGTTGACTACCATCTGGTGCATGGCAACCGTATTCGGCTCTATACCGAAAACTGCATCGGAAAGCTCGATCTCACTTACTTTCTGACCGCCCATATCGAGAACATCTATATTAGCCATTGAAATTCCTCCTTCCTTTAAGCCTTAACACTGTCACGGATCACTACGATTCCGCCGTTGGGACCGGGGATAGCACCCTTGATCGCAATGAGATTATTTTCGTTATCTACCTTAACTACGGTAAGATTCTGAACGGTAACTCTCTCTGCACCAAGATGACCTGCCATTTTCTTGCCTTTCCATACTCTTGACGGAGTGGAGCAGGCACCCATGGAACCGCCGTGGCGGGCTACAGGTCCCGAACCGTGAGTTTCTTTAAGACGATGGAAGTTCCAACGCTTGATTACACCTGCATAGCCTTTACCTTTGCTCTTGCCGGTAACATCGATTTTGTCACCCTCTGCAAAGGTATCTGCCTTGATAATATCGCCCACTTTGAAGTTTTCGAGATTGTCAACTCTGAATTCACGGAGTGTGCTTTTCGGAGCAACATCTGCCTTCTTGAAGTGACCGAGAAGAGGCTTTGTAATATTCACAGGATCGTTCCTGAATTTTTCTGAACGCTGTCTTTTGCCTTTGCCTGTGCCGTTCTGAACTTTCAGCTTGATATCGCCGAAGCCCATCTGGACTGCCTCATAGCCGTCATTTTCAACTGTTTTGATCTGAGCCACTACGCACGGACCTGCTTCAACAACAGTAACAGGGATAACGGTACCCTTTGCATCAAAGATCTGTGTCATACCGATCTTTTTGCCGATGATCGCTTTCTGCATGAATTTTTCCTCCTTGATAGGTTATTGGTTGGACTCTGCCAACTTGACCCCGGCTGCCTGTAGGTTGAATCAGAGCTTTACTTCTACTTCAACACCGGCAGGGAGCTCCAGAGCTGTGATCGCATCTACAGTTCTGTTGGAAGGTCTGAGAATGTCGATAAGTCTTTTGTGAGTTCTTGTTTCAAACTGCTCACGGCTGTCCTTATACTTGTGTACTGCACGAAGAATGGTAACAACCTCTTTTTCTGTCGGGAGCGGTATCGGTCCGGAAACCCTCGCACCTGTACGCTTTGCAGTTGCAACGATCTTTTCAGCCGCCTGATCAACGAGCTGATGATCATAACCCTTTATTCTTATCCTGATTTTCTCCTTGACTGCCACATTAGTCGCCTCCTTAAAAATTTTTTGGGGTGGGCGTTTTTTCAGAATTACCTCACACGCATTCGGGCGTTTCATGCAACTCCAATAAAAATCCCCGAACCGAATTACTCGATACGGGCAAGGCTCTGAATCAAAATGAGCAAAAGAAACACACAGCCTTTGCACGATAACAATGCAAAAATCTTTCTCTGCCCACTTCAACAAATCTTGTCGCCCGGTTTGAAATCGGACATACTCCACGGAAAAACCGACCTCACAGGTCGCAACCTCCCGCTTCAACGCATATCTGTTGCAGTCATGCATTAGTATCATAGCACATCCCCCTCTGAATTGCAACCAATTCCACTTTTTTATTTTTTAGAACTTATCCTAACTTTTTAAAACTTTTTTATGCATTTTCACAACACTTGACGGAACCGTCAAAATTTATTTTTTCAGCTTTATTATATCGACAAAGATATTGCTCAAAAAATGATATCATATTTGAAAAATATCTTCAGGGGAGAGTTGCAGATGAATGTGACAGCGATCATGTCAGGCAGTAAAAAAGCTCTTAACGGAAGTACAGGAAAAATCTTATTCAATGTATTCTATTTCGGGTTTGGCATCATCTCGGCGAATGCCGCTGTTTTCGGGGAATTCTCACCTTTCGGCATATCGGCAGCGGCAGCCGTGCCCTTTCCGAATGCAGTCTTTTCGGCACTGGGTTCTGTGATCGGCTATATGATGTTCGGCAGGAGAGATTTCAGATATGCCGCCACCGTGATCGCCGTTCTCGCTATCAGATGGACTCTCAAGGATATCAAAAAAATCAGCAGGATTTCCATTTATCCCATACTCGTCTGTAT
Organism: uncultured Clostridia bacterium; assembly: GCA_946187095.1. Lineage (GTDB taxonomy): Bacteria > Bacillota > Clostridia > Oscillospirales > Acutalibacteraceae > UBA1213. The sequence continues at coordinate 3,107 of CAMHPW010000060.1, forward strand.
GCTTCCGACCTTTGCAACGGCTGTTTCGGTCATGTCCGTGAACGGCTTCACCGCTGAACGTGTCATTTCCTATACCCTTGAAACCATGCTTGCAGGGGCAGCGGCTTATTTCATTGCCCGCACCGTCATTATTCTCAACGGCACGAAAACGCTCGGTATGCTTCTGCCGCAGGAAACCGTCTGCATTATCCTGACGGGCTGTATCGGCATACTCGCACTTTCTACATTAAATATAGGCTCTCTCTCCATAGGCAGAATTTTTGCGGAAATATGTGTACTCATAGCCGCACATTACGGCGGCGTTTCGGGCGGCTGTATCGCAGGTATCTCCACGGGGATCATTCTCGGCATTTCCTCTGCCGAATACTATTTTTTAGGCACAGCCTACACATTCGGCGGTCTGATGGCAGGGCTTTTCACTCCGATGGGAAATATCGTTTCCGCCTTTATGTTTCTGATCAGTTCGGGGATCGCCTCCCTGCAGGCTCATGACTTGAAGACCGTCATACAGATCATGTATGAAACGGCAATATCAGGATTCATCTTTGCCGTCATGCCGAAAAATACCTTCAATTTCATCTCTGCCGTGTTTGCCCTGAATAAAACCGATAAAAACTGTGAAGGTCTGCGGCGTTCCGTGATCATGCGGCTGGATTTCGCTTCAAAAGCCCTTTCGGGCGTTTCCGAAGATGTTGAAAAAGTTTCCGAAAAACTCTCTAAAATCGTCACGCCTACTCTCGAAAGCGTCTATCAGAAATCCATTGAGAAAACTTGTGCAAGATGCGGCATGAGAGTATTCTGCTGGGAACATAAAAACGGCTTATCCCTTGATGATTTTGACGGTATCAATGAAAAACTCCGCAAAAACGGTGAGATCAAATCAGCCGATTTCAATGAGAAATTCAAAAGAATCTGCTGTCGTGCAGATGAAATGGCAAATTCTGTCAATCAGTTCTATAAAAATTATCTTTCTTCCGAAACTGCCGCAAAAAGAATTGACGAAATACGAAATGTCGTGGCAGGACAATTCTGCGGCTTGGGCGATATTTTGGGCGAAATGGCTGATGAATATGAAAACTATGAAACCTTCGATAATACCCTTGCCGAAAATGTTATCATGAAATTCAAAGAACTCGGATTTATGCCGATCGATGCCAATTGCCGCATTGACCACATGGGCAGGATGACCGTTGAAACGGAAATTCTTGACAGCAGAAGTAAAATACAAAAATCCCTTGTCATGCGTGAGATATCCAAGATATGCGGCAGAAAATTCGATCTGCCGAATATCACAACGGCTTTCGGCAGGTGCAGGATCGTTCTTTCCGAAAGGACTTCTTTTGAAGTGGAAATTGCCGCAAGTCAGCACGTCAGCAGCAGCGGTCAGCTTTGCGGAGACCATTTTATTTACTTCAATGACGGTATGGGCAGGATCATCACCATTCTCAGTGACGGCATGGGTACAGGCGGTCGTGCCGCCGTTGACGGCGGTATGGCGGTCAGTATCATGTCCAAACTTGTCAAAGCCGGCTTGGGCTTTGACTGTTCACTGAAAGTCGTCAATGCTGCCCTCATGGTCAAATCCGAGGATGAATCCCTTGCCACGCTTGATATCGCTTCCATAGACCTTTACAACGGCGAAACAAATTTCTTCAAAGCAGGGGCGGCTGTTTCGTTTATCAAAAAATCCAACCGAATGTACAAAGTGGAAACACCGTCTTTGCCCTTGGGAATCCTGCCCGATGTGGAATTCACCCGTACAGAAGACGATCTTCATTCAGGCGATATTATCGTCATGCTTTCGGACGGTGCTTTATATACAGGCGATGACTGGATAGAACACACCATTTCCGCATGGGAAAACAAGTCCATGCAGGAACTTGCCGACCTGATCAATGACGAGGCTGTTTCAAGAAGAAATGACGGTCATGATGACGATATCACCGTGATCGCCATGAAAGTCGCATAAAAAAAGCCGCCCTGACAAGGCGGCTTTTCGTTTTTCAAATTTTCATCCCCAAAACTCACATTTCCAACTTGACAAACTTGCTTTTTCCGCTAAAATAGAAATGACTGTATTCTTAAAAAACAGCAAAAAATTTCATCACACAGGAGGAAAACATCCATGCCCAAGCTGCCCGATGAATTTGCGGAAGAAATGAAACAGCTCCTTGCAAAAGACTATCCGATATACGAACAGCTCACAAGTCAGGAGGCTTTCAGAGGCATCTCCCTCAACAGACTGAAAGCCGATAATGTCAATATTTTGCCATTCGAGACAGAAAAATGCCCTTTTTATAAAGACGGCTATTATATTTCATGTGACGAAAAGGGGATCGGCAATACCCCCCTGCACCATGCAGGTGCTTTTTATGTGCAGGAACCTTCTGCCATGTCAGCCGTGACTCTCCTTGACGTTCGGAAAGGCGATAAAATTCTCGACCTGTGTGCCGCCCCCGGCGGAAAATCCGCTCAGATCGCCTCATGCCTTGCCAATACAGGCTTGCTGTGGTCAAACGAAGTCGTGAAAAACCGCTCTCAAATACTGCTTTCCAACTTTGAAAGAATGGGCATTTCAAAAGCTGTCGTTTCATCATGTCATCCCGACATACTCTGTAAAAAACTGCAGGGATATTTTGACAGAGTTCTCGTAGATGCCCCCTGTTCAGGCGAGGGTATGTTCCGAAAAAATCCCGATGCCATCAGGGAATGGAGCCGTGAACACGTTCTTTCCTGTGCCGAAAGACAGTTATCTATCCTCAATTCCGCCGCCCATGCCGTCAAAAACGGCGGTACACTTGTCTATTCCACCTGCACCTTTTCCTATGAAGAAAATGAGGGTGTCATCAAAAGATTCCTTTCACAGAATCCCGATTTTGAAATGTGCGGCATATCCGAACATTTCGGACGAAAAACAGAATTGCCGTGTGCCGTCAGGATCACCCCCGTTGAAAACGGTGAAGGTCACTTTGCCGCCAGACTCCGTAAAAAAGGTGAAAGCCCTTCCGAAACATTCCGCAAAACCATCAAAAACGATATCCCCAAAGAACTGGAAGATATCTTTTATGAGATTCCAGAGGGCAATTATACTGTCATCAATGACAAGCTGTATATCATGCCCGAAGATATTCCCGATCTCAAAGGGCTTGGAGTCATTCGTGCAGGCATTTTTGCAGGCGAATTCATCAAAAACAGGTTTGAGCCTTCACACGCTTTATTCATGTCCGCCAAACCTGAACATATCAGAAGAGTTCTTGCACTTGATGACGATAAAATCAAGGAATTCCTTCACGGCATGGAGACCGACAGCGATTGTTCCAACGGCTATACAGCCGTTACATACAAGGGGATCATAACAGGCTTTGGCAAAACTTCAAACGGACGTTTGAAAAATAAATATCCGAAAGGACTGAGATCAAAATGAAAAAAAATTTTTTAGCATTACTGACATTACTTCTGATTGCAGGGTGCAGTCCCCAAAATCAAGAAAATTCCGCCGAAAAAACAGACATTCCCGAAAGCACCGAAAGTATCGTATCATCAGCCGAAAACAGTATCATCAAAGAAAGCTCTGCCGAAAGCAAAACGGAAAGCATTGTCAAGGAAATTTCGCAGG
>CAMHPW010000061.1 GCA_946187095.1 uncultured Clostridia bacterium
CTACACTCTTTCCCTACACGACGCTCTTCCGATCTTAGGCATAACGGACAATGCCTATCATGACAGTGATTTGATTATCAAATCTTTTGAAAAGGCATATCCTCACAGCGTTGTACAGGTGACAAATGAGAGTATTGATGAAATGAAGGCAAAAGTGGACAAGTCGGAATATACGTTTGCCGTTATTCTCAATACGCCGATATCTTTCACATATGTGACGAAGAATAATTCCCTGATGAGTGCGGAATCGGAAATGATAACAGAGGCTGTACAGAGTATTTACAGGGCGGTGAATTTTGAGAAATTCGGAGTGGACTATGAAAGGACGGCAACGATCCTTGACGCACCGATCATTTATGAGACCGTCACGACAGGCACCGACCAGACGAAAAATTATTTTTCCACTTACATACTTGTCATGATACTGTATATGGCGATCGTCATGTACGGTCAGATGGTATCGCAGAGTGTTGTCACGGAGAAGAATACAAGGGCAATGGAAATGCTGATCACCTGTGCCAAGCCGACACACCTGATGTTTGGTAAGGTGTTCGGTTCGGGACTGGCAGGACTGACACAGCTTGTTGTGATAATGGGTACGGCACTGGTATCGGTCAGGACGATCTCCATGAAATCCCTGCCCGACGGCTTGTCCGAAATGCTGACAATGCCCGTTGCAACGGTGATCTATGCACTGATTTTCTTTATCACGGCATATTTTATCTATGCATTTTTGTTGGGTTCACTTTCCTCTCTTGCATCGAGGAGTGAAGACCTGAATACGCTTACCACTCCTGTTATGATGATATTCGTAGTGGCATTCATGATCGTCATGATGTCCATGACGAATGATATCAATAATCCGCTGATGATCGTATGCTCTTACATACCGTTCACGGCACCGATAGCGATATTTGCAAGAATCGCCCTTTCGGACGTAGCATTCTATGAGATAGCGATTTCATTGGTGATACAGCTTGTATCGATCTATCTTTTGGGAATGCTGGCAGCGGCTGTTTATAAAATAGGCGTACTCATGTACGGCAAACCGCCGAAATTCAGCGAGATATTCCAGCTTCTCAGGGAACAGCACAAAGCGAATAAAGCACTGAAAGCAAAAGAATGATTGAAAAAACCGTTTCTGCCTGAAAAACAGAGACGGTTTTTTCTTATCGGTTGAGGAACCATACGCCGAAATTGAGATATGCCGCAAAGCCCAGCCATATCATATAGGGAATCTGAATGAGTCCTGCCAATTTATTGATCCTGTAGAAGAGTACTGTCATGACAAAGACTGTCAGCAGAAGCAGCAGAAGCCATATGAAAGAGAAAAAATACAGTCTGAATCCGAAAAACAATACGCACCACCAGAAATTCAAAGTCAGTTGGATGGTATAGATAAACAGGGCCTTGGCAGAGGTCTCGTTATCGGAGTCATATATAATGGCGGCACTGACGGACATGAGTAAAAATAAGATGCTCCATACGATCGGAAACAGGTATGACGGGGGAGAAAGAGGCGGCTGCTGTACATTTTCAAATTTGGGCATTCCGATATATGTAACGATCCCGCCGAGTGCCGCAAAGATAAATGTTATCACGAATGAATAGAGAAAGGATTTCCATTTCAGTACCACGATATCACCTTTTTCGGATAGGATTTTGTATAGTATATGCATAAAAGAACGGCAGTATGTCATTTTTGAGATGACACACTGCCGAATATTATTTTGCTTTTAAATTCGGATCATTCAACGGTGATAACGAAATATCTCTTTTCTTCAACGCCGTTGGCATCCTTTACTTTTACGCAGACATCATAATCCACAGCCTTTTTGGGTGTGATGGATACGGTCGTATTTTCGGCATAAGCCTGTACTTCCGACCATTTGCTTTCGGTCGTTTTCTTGTAGAGGAAAGCGTACTGATAGGGAGCTGTGCCGCCCTCTGCAGAGCCGTTGATGGTAATGATTCCGCCGTATTCGATAGTAGCAGCATTGACTGTTGATGTATTCTTGACACCCGAAGTTGTCTTGAATGTCATATATTTCTTTTCAACAGTGCCCTTGCTGTCTTTCGCCTTTACGCATACCTGATATTCGGCAACCTTTGCAGGCTTGATATTGACAGTTGTGTTTGCACTGTAGCTCTGCTGTTTTACCCACTTGGAATCCGTTGTTTTCTTGTAGAGGATCTCATAGGTATAGCTGCCTGAACCGCCTGAAGCCTTTGCAGTTACTTTGATGGTATTGCCAAGAGCGACTTTTTCGGCAGAAAGCGTGGATTCATTCACCAGATCGGTATCCTTTACCACTACGTTGTAATATTCTTTTGCAACCGTGCCGTTGCCGTCCTTTACTTTGACACATATCTGATAGTAGCCGTTGGTCGACAAAGTAAGCGTTTTGGAAGCAGTTGCAGAATAATCTGCAATCTTTGTCCATGCGGACTGGGTGAATTCTCTGTAGTAGTAAGCGTACTGATAAGAACCTGTACCGCCTGTTGCAGCACCCTTAATGGTAAGGGTATCGCCTGTTTTCAGGGCAGAGGCACTGACGGAAGAGGTATTTGCCAGATCATCGAAAGCAGTTACGTTAAAGGTCTTGGAAATCGTTTTTCCTGCACCGTCTTTGACAGTGATACGGATATTGTAAGTGCCTGCTGCGGCAGGAGCATACAAAGCGGCACCGCTTGATGAATAATTCTTGACAACTGTCCATGTGGAAGCAGTGGACAGTTTCTGCTCATACTTGTAGGTGACAGTGCCTGTACCGCCTGTTGCATTGCCGAGCATGATGATATTTTCACCGACTTTGACGGAATTGGCGGCAACGGAGGAGGTATTCTTGAGAGCCGCATTTACTTTGAGAGTGAAGGTCTTTTCCTTGACTGTTTTCTGAGTGTCGGTAGCTTTGATGCTGATCGTATAAGTACCGGCTGCTGCAGGAGTGAATGTATCTGTCGAGAGAGCAGTCCATTCGGAATCGGAGGAGAGCTTGTAATTCTTCTCATAGGTCACTGCACCGAGACCGCCTACAGAAGCGGCATTGATTGTAACGCTGTCGCCGAGAGAAATTTCTGCTGCGGATACATCGGAAACATTCACAAGTGCAGGGCTGACGGATACGTCACAGTAAGCGACTTTACCGTCGGCAGTTGTGGCGGATATCTTTGTATAGCCTGCTGCAACTGCCGTTACAGTACCGTTCTTGACAGTAGCAACGGAAGTATCACTGCTTTTCCATGTAACAGTCTTGTTGGTGGTTCTTGTCGTGTCGATTGTTGCTGTAATAGCAGCGGTCTTTCCAACCGTTGTTTTAATAAGAGATTTATTCAGGGAAATGCTGTTGGGGAGCTTGTTGAATTTAACGTCATAGTAGTTGGTATAAATTTCCGCATAGCTGCCCTCATAGCCGGAAACAACAAGATTCGGGAAATTGTCATAGAAATTGCTGCTGATGGCAGTAACGCTTGCAGGAATCGTCATTTTTGCAAGAGATGTCATGCCTGTCGTATCAAAGCGTATCTCCGTAAGACCTTCGGGGAAGATGATCTCCGTGAGCTTTGAGCAGTTCTTGAAGGCACGGTTGTTCTGGATATTCGTTACAGTGGCAGGAATGGTATAAGAACCTGATTTTGCGTTGGGAACAAAGTAAAGTTCTGTCATGTCCTTTTTGTAAACAACGCCGTCCACTGTCGCATAGTTCGCATTTGTACCGGCAAAGTTGAGGGCGGTCAGTTTTTCGCAGTTTTCAAAGACATAAGCCATATCGAATGTGCCGCTGTAATTCTTGGGGAATGTCACGGAAGTAAGATTCTTTGCATCTTTGAAGGAACGGTCATAGACATCTGTAACGGCTGTGGGAATCGTGAATGCACCTGTTTTTGCACCCGGAACAAAGCAGATCTGCGTCATGTTCTTATTATAGAGAACACCGTCAACGGTTCTGTAGAACGGGTTATCCGAGGGAACGCTTACAGAAGTGAGTTTCGGGCAGTTGTCAAATTTATAGTAGCAGCTGAAGTCACTGAAATTCTTTGACAGATTGAGTGTAACGAGATTCGGACAGTTGCACAGTGCGGCATCCCTGATACGTCCCTGAGATACGATATTGTCGGGAATCGTAACGGTTGCGGCACCCTTGGGAATCGCATAAACATAGTCTTTTGCAGGATTTATCATACAGCCGTTGACGGAAGCATAACCTGTATGGTCGGGTGAAATGGAGATTTCCGTAATACTCTTTACGCCGTCAAAAACGTAATCCCACAGACCTGTTGCGGCAGGAATGGTCAGTTTCTTGATACCCGTACAGTTATTGAAAGTATAATTGCCGTCAATATTGGTAACGGTTTCGGGAAGTGTCAGGTCACCGGCATAGGCATCGGGAACTTTATAGAGCCTTGTCCGGTCCTTGCTGTAGAGTACACCGTTAACAGAAGAATACCACTGGTTGTCTGCACTGATATTGATGGCTTTCAGGGCAGGAGTGTTGACGAAGTTGTTGCTCGGATTCAGATATCTCATGGTATCGGGAGCATTGATTTCTGTAATACCCTTTGCATTCCGGAACGCATAGTAATAGGTGTCACTGAGGGTATCGGGCATTGTATAGGCACCTGCTTTATTTTTCGGATAGAAATAAAGATAGGTCTTTGTCTTGTTATAGAGAATGCCGTTTTCGGATTTGAAATTGGTATTGGCGGCAGGAACATTGACCGCATCCAGATTTGCCATGTAAAGATTGAGGTCGTTGGAGTTGAAGCTCTTTGTATTGACACTCAGATTAACTGCCGTAATATTGTCACAGTGTTCAAGGGCATCGGAATTGATGGTTTCCGTTCCGTCGGGAAGGGTGATCGTGCCTTTCTTTGCTCTCGGACAATAGATAAGATTCTTGCCGTCCTTGGAATAGACAACGCCGTCAACGGATTTGTATTTTTCATGATCTTCGGCAATATTGATGGCTTCGAGAGTATTTCCGCAGCCGTTGAAAACATCACGGAAATCAATGGCATCCGTAACGCTTGCGGGAATCGTAACACTCTTGATACCGCTGCCGTTCTTGAAAGTACGGTTGTCTATCCATTTGGTGCCGTCCTTGATGGTAACATTTGAAACAGAACCCTTGGTTGCATAGGCAGTACCGCCGAAATACAAAACACCATTGGGCTGCAGCTTCATCCAGCCGCTGCCGTCAAAGGCATGGTCTTCCAGATAGGTTCTTCTTTTCGGCATAGTATAGAAATTGGTAAGGCTCGGTGTATTATAGAAAGCCTCATTGTCCACTCTTTCCAGACTTTCGGAGAAGTAAACACTATTGAGAGAGGTACAGTTCTCGAAAGCACTGTTGCAGATACGCTTCAGACCGCCTGTATGCACTTCCGTAAGGGCTGTACAGCCGTTGAAACAGTCACTGTCGATGTAGTCGAGATTTTCGGGGAATGTGATATTTTTAAGGCTCACGCAGTTCTGGAAAGAGTGGTAACCGATCTGCTTGAGGGCAGAATTGAACGTAACACTTGCCAGTGAACGGCAGTTATAGAAAGCATCCGAGTCGATTCTCTGAAGACCTGACGGACAGGTGAAACTTTCCAGAGCCGTACAGTTATAGAATGCCTGATAATAGATATTGGTCAGAGCGGAGTTTTCGCCGAAAGTGACTTTCTTCAGATTGCGGCATGAATAGAAAGCATAGTTATTGATTGTTTCCACTGTATCGGGAATGACAATCTCCGTAATTTTACAGTAGGAGAAACACTCATTCGGGATATAGGTCAGTGTCTTTGACAGGGTAATCGAAGTAATGCCCGGGCAGTTCTTGAAAGCATAGCTCTTCATTTCGGACAAAGTGTCGGGAAGAACGACTTTTGTAAAGAGATTGCATTGCTCAAATGCAGAACTGCCGATAGACTCCAGACCGGACGGGAAGGTCACGTCTTTCAGATAGTAACATTTGTAAAAAGCAGTGTCACCGATTTTCTTAAGGCTTGTCGGGAATTTGATGGAAGTGATCTTTAACTCTCTGAAAGCGTTTGCACCGATTTCTTCCACAGCGGTGTTGGCAATTTTTGAAGGAATCGTGACAGCCAGAGCTGTACCGATATATTTTGTAATCGTCACGGTACCGTTGTCATTGAGCTGATATTCGTAATCGCCCTCGGTGAGAGTATCGGCAGCACTGACAACGGTATTGACACCTGCAAGAGAACCTGTCGAAACGCTCACGCCTGTTCCTGTAACCATGGCAATCGCCATAGAGCCTGCAAGAATCTTTCTTAAAATACTCGATTTCATTTTGCATATACCTCCAAAATAAAATATTTCCTAAAGTATAGCATACAAGTTGATTTTTTTCAATATGGAAAAGAGAAAAAATGATTCGGCTGAAAAGCCGTTTTTTCGTTGCAATCACAAAATGATACCGTTTTTTACCCATGTGTAAAATTTTCCCCTGTTATAACATTCCGCCTTATTTTTGTCAATATTCACGTTGATTTGCGTATCAAAAAAGAGTATAATGAATGTGGAATG
>CAMHPW010000062.1 GCA_946187095.1 uncultured Clostridia bacterium
ACGAAAAGTTACAGACAAATCTCGAAAGCATGAACGGAAATATATCGGCAAATCTCACACAGCTTGAAAGCCGTTTTGGAACGCTTGAAAAGAATACGGAAAATAAATTGGAAAATCTCCGTACATCTGTGGAAAGTCAGATGAAAAATATCCGTGATGACAACAATGAACAGCTTGAAAAAATCAGGGGTACAGTCGATGAAAAATTGCAGACTACTCTTGAAAACAAGATGAATGAATCGTTCAAGCTGGTAAGTGAACGTCTGGAACAGGTCTATAAAGGCTTGGGCGAAATGCAGAGTGTTGCACAGGGCGTGGGAGATTTGAAAAAAGTGCTTTCCAACGTCAAGACAAGGGGCATTTTAGGTGAAATACAGCTTGGTGCGATTCTCAAGGAGATTCTTACGTCCGAACAGTATGAAGAAAATATTGCGACTATTCCGAAAAGTAAAGAACGTGTTGAATTTGCGGTGAAACTGCCGGGGGCTGATGAAGGGCAATATGTATATCTGCCGATCGATTCCAAATTCCCCGGTGACAGGTTCGCACATCTGCAGGATGCTTATGAAACAGGCGATAAAAATGTGATAGCAGCGGCTAAAAAAGAATTAATTAATATTGTCAAGCAATGTGCAAAGGATATCAGTACAAAATATATATCCGTACCGTATACAACGCAGTTTGCCATTATGTTCCTGCCGTTTGAGGGGCTGTATGCGGAAGTCGTCAATACAAAGGGGCTTGTGGAAGAATTACAGCGTACATACAACATCAATGTAGCGGGACCGTCCACAATGGCGGCTATGCTGAATTCTCTGAAAATGGGATTCCAGACGCTTGCCATACAGAAACGCAGCGGTGAAGTCTGGGAAGTTTTAGGGGCAGTTAAAACGGAGTTTGAAAAATTTGAGGATGTTCTCACGAAAACGCAAAAGCAATTAAGAACTGCCGAGGACAGTCTTGATACACTTGTAGGAGTGCGTACCCGTCAGATGAATAAAAAACTCAGCAGAATCGACAAGCTCGATGTTGAAAAAACTTATAAACTGCTTGAAACAGAGTAATTGACAATCATTGCAAATTGCACATTGAAAAGGGGGGTTCCGATTTGGACAATACAAAATTGAGTATATTTTTAAGTCTGCTTTTGCGTCACAAGCCCGAAACAATCGGCTTGCATATCGAAAAATACGGTGCATGGGCAGATATCAATGAATTGATAGAAAAAATAAACAGGAATTCAAAGTATGAAATTAACAGGGAACTGTTGGAGGAAATCGTCCGTGAAGATAACAAACAGCGTTATAAGATCAGCGATGACGGCAAAAAAATAAGGGCAAGTCAGGGACATTCCATTGACGTTATCATTGAGATGGAGATCAGACAGCCGCCTGAGATTCTCTTTCACGGTACGCCTGTTGAAAATGTCGATTCGATATTTGAAAAGGGGATTCTTAAGGGAAAAAGACTGTATGTGCATTTGTCAAAGGATATTGAAACCGCTTTGACAGTCGGTTCGAGAAAACATAAAAAGCCTGCCGTATTCAACGTCAGGGCAGGAGATATGCATCAAGACGGATATATCTTTTATTTGTCGGACAACGGCGTATGGCTGACGGACTTTGTGCCGAAAGAATATATTGAATTGAGGGGTGTCGGAAATGCTCGTGATTGAAAGCAGAGAAATCAAAAATATTGAAAATCTTGCCGCAGGGCAGGGAATACCTGTATCTTCACTTATGGAAAAGGCAGGTAAAAATGTGGCGGATTTTGCCGCAAAATTCATTAAAGACAAATCTTCTAAAGTATGCATTGTATGCGGTACGGGAAACAACGGCGGTGACGGATTCGTTGCGGCAGGCATTCTGGCAGATCAATGCAAAACAGCCGTCATTCTGGCAGACGGTTTCCCCCATTCCCTGCTTGCGTCAAACTATTTCAATATACTCCCCCACTCCGTCATCATGCATGACTTTACAGACAATAATGCGAAAGCATCGGAAATTATCAGAACTGCCGATATTATCATTGATTGTATTTACGGCATAGGCTTCAAAGGTGCTTTAAAGACAAATGTGGCGGAAGTCATCGCCTACTGCAATCAGAATAAAAACGCTGTGAAAATAGCCGTGGACGTGCCCAGCGGAATCCTGTGTGACAGCGGTGCAGTCGTTTCGGAATGTTTCCGCCCCGACTATACACTTTCATTCACCTCACTGAAACCGTATCATGTGCTGTATCCGTCCCTTGATTACTGCGGTGAAGTAGTCGTTTCCGATGTCGGCATACCCCAAAATATCCTTGATACCTGTGCCTACATGATGAAAACGACAGATGAATTTATCGCAAAGAATCCGCTAAGGCAAAGGAAAAAATCCGCTCATAAAGGCAATAACGGCACTTTGCTTGCCGTATGCGGCAGTTACGGCATGGCAGGAGCGGCTATGCTGGCAGGCGAAGCCGCTTTGCGTTCGGGATTGGGACTTCTTAAAATCGCCCTGCCACATTCAATATATAATATAGCGGCTCAGAAACTGACGGAAAGCGTATTTCTGCCGCTGGAACAAACTCCCGACGGTAAGATCAGTGCAAGGGAATTTCAGCAGATATTCTTTGAATTGTCCAACAGTGCGGATGCCCTGCTTTTAGGCTGCGGAATGGGCATAAATAATGATACCCGTCAGCTGACGGCAATGCTCATACAGAATTCTCCCAAGCCTATGGTAATAGACGCTGACGGACTGAACTGTATCAATGGCAATATAGAAGTGCTGCGAATGGCGGTTTCACCTGTTATTATCACGCCTCACCCGAAAGAAATGGCAAGGCTCATCAACAGTGATGTGAACACGATACAGGCATACCGATATGATGTGGCAAAGGATTTTGCAATGGAATACAGAGTGACAGTCGTACTGAAAGGTGCGGATACGATCATAGCCACTCCCGACGGCAGTGTATATGTGAATCTGACAGGCAATAACGGCATGGCGAAAGGCGGCAGCGGAGATGTCCTTGCAGGCATGATGTCCTCACTTCTGGCACAGGGCTTGACAACGGAACAAGCCGCTGTATATGCCGTATATTATCACGGTCTTGCAGGCGATAAATGCCGTGAAAAAATGTCGGCAAGGGCAATGTTGCCTTCCGACATGATAAAAGAGATTGACTTTTGAACCATGCACAAAAAATGTCATTCCTGAATTTGTCGGGAATGACATTTTTTCATATTCAGCCTTTCACGGTCAGCGTGAAGAATTTTTTCACGATATCGCCCGTGATATTGTCCTTAATTTTGGAGCATATCTGATATTCCGCCACTTTGGCAGGCTTGATTCTGATATTTTTTTCTTCGCCGAAATTTTGAGCAGTTTTCCATTTGGGATCGGTCGTTTTCTTGTAAAGTGCGGAATAGAGATAATCTCCTGAACCGCCCTCGGCAGAGGATTCCAGAATAATGCTTTTGCCGTGCTGTAATTCTTTCACGGGGACAGTCGAATTGTTCACGAGTTCGGGCAGGTCGCTTTTAATGGTGAACGGTATGGACATAGTTCCTGTAAAATTGCCTTTGAAAGTCAGTGTCAGAGAGGCTTTCCCGGGGAGGATATTATTTTCATACTGTATGTCATAATCTTTTTCTTCTTCAAGGGAAATATCACCGAATTTCACGGCAATCTGCATGGTTTTGGGCTTGCCGTCATATAAAAATACGGTGCTGTCGGCAAAATAGGAAAGTGTTCTTGCCTGAACAGGCTCTATCTCAAATGTATAGACATAGGAGCCTGTATATTCCCCCAAGCCCGTGATATAGACATGAGCCGTTCCGACATTGACATTATCAAGTATCTCTATACGGTAATCTTCGCCCTGTACAAGCGTCTGACCGTTGATATTCAGGGCAAAAGGCGGTTTAATGGGCTTTCCCGTGTAGGTGTAAGATTTTTCCATGTGAAATTTCTCCTCTGTCTAAAAATACCGTACCATGATATCACTTTTCACGGACACATTCAAGCACTTTTGAAAAATTCAGCTTTTTATACACATTCCAATGCAATTTCCATCATGTCATTGAAAGTTTTTTCTCTTTCATCGGAAGTGCAGCTTTCACCCGTCAGGGGACAATCAGAAATCGTGCAGATACAAAGGGCATTTTTGCCGAGCCTTGCGGCATTGAGATACAATGCCGCACATTCCATTTCAGTTGCAAGGATTCCTAATTTTTGCCAGTCTGCAAGATTATCACTGTCATGATAGAAAATATCCGTCGTATAGACAGAGCCGACATATACTTTTTTATGAAGCCTTTCGGCAGTGTCAAAGGCTTTTTTGAGAAGTGCAAAGCTGGCAGTCGGGGCGACATTTCCCGAAAGTCCGTATTGTGCGGCAAAATTGGAATCCGTGCATGATGACATAGCAAAGACGATATCACGCAAGCCTAATTTTGAGCTTACAGCCCCTGCCGTGCCGATTCGGATAATATTGTCTACTTCAAAGAACTTGAATAATTCATAGGAATATATTGCCATAGAGGGCATACCCATGCCGCTTGCCATGACGGAAAGATTTTTGCCTTTGTAAGTGCCCGTATAGCCCAGCATTCCACGCACTTCATTGACTAAAACGGCATTTTCAAGATAATGTTCGGCGATATATTTAGCCCTTAATGGATCGCCGGGCATGAGAACGGTTTTGGCGAAATCGCCCAATTCAGCCTTGATGTGTGGAGTTGCCATTTATTTGCACCTCCATCAATAACCGAGATTTTCGTTGACAAGAATAACTTTAATTCTGTCTTTGTGACGCTGTTGGGCGGTAACGACATAGTTACAGCAGATTCTGTCGGGACTTTTGCAGCCCTCTGCAAGCAGGGGATTATCAACGGCAAGACACTTTCCCGTGACGGCACAAGGCGTTTTGCAGTTGAGTCTTTTGGTATTGAGCGGGGCGGCAACGGTTTTCAGCCTTGTCATAGCGGCATTGATATCGGGAACGATTTTATTGATACCTGCAATGACAATCACGCTTTCGGGACCGTATACGATAGCCGCCACTCTGTTGGAATTGCCGTCCACGTTGTAAAGCAAGCCGTTTTCCGTGATGGCATTGGCACTTGTGAAAAATACATCGGCAGAAAACGTCTTTTTGTAGATGTCTTTGACTTGTTCACGGGTAATGCCCTGTGCATTTCTGTCAAGATAGTTGTAGTCACCGTTGGAGAGAAGGGCAGGGATTCCGCATTCGGCAAGGGTGACGGAACCGCCGTGTGTCACGGTATCGCCTTTTTTGATGAGAGTTTTCACGAGGTCGATAACGTCCTCTTTTTTCTCGACAAAATATGCCTGCATATTGTTTTTGCGGAGGGCGGTCATGGTTTTTTCAATGATTTCGTTCATGGTAAAAAACTTCCTTTCGATTGAATAAATGTATATTTTTATGGCAAAAATGATTTCGGGAGGGATTTACATGAAAAATGTGAATAATGAATTATTGTCGGGGATATATAAACTGTCAAAGACAGGCATAGAAGCCATTGAAACGGTATTGCCGAAAGTGGAGCAGGGGGCTTTGAAAGAGGAACTGACGGAACAGTATAATGATTACTGTGAGGCGGAATCCTATGCAGAACAGGCACTTCTGCAAAACGGTGTTGTCCCCAAGGATATCGGCTTGCTGCAAAAAGCAGGGATGTGGACATCTGTACAGATGCACACGCTCAATGACACAAGTTCGGATCATATTGCAGAAATCATGATAACAGGCACGACAAAGGGTATTATCGATCTGACAAAGCATATCGGAACGTGCAAAAATGCGGATCAGAATATCATTGACTATGCCAACGGATTCATCTCGAAGGAACAGAAACACATTGACAATCTGAAAGCATTCCTGCAATAAGTTTATTTTACTACAGAACGGAAATTTTTACAATGAAAAAACAAAAGTCAGCAAAAGAAAAATTGCTGACTTTTTTGTTAATTTTCACTTTTTCTGTAGAGAATGAATTTTCTTGCAAAGAAATTCCACATATAAACAAGCACGATGGCAAGGCATTTGCCGATGATATAATATTTGTCAACGGGGATCAGAGAGCCGAACACGGCATTTCGGACAAGAAAGCCTGCCGATTGAAAGATATTGTGTTCGGCGAAAGGGGCGATGATCAGTTGGGTAAGCCCCAGACCGATAATGCCGATCACGGCAAAACCGATGAAATCGGCAGTACGGCTTTTGACTTTGGCTTTGGCGAACACCCAGAACGTCGAAACGACGTAGTTGACAGTGACGCCGACAATAAAGCCGAATACAACCGCCCATGTTTCAGGCATTTTAAAGAGTTCCTTGCAGAGAATTACCACGAACATATCAACGACAGAGGCAAGACCGCCTACAAAAATACTGCGGAAGAACTGAATGGCGGTATTGCTTGTTTCCTGAATAAAGAGTGTGTGAAAGAGTTTTTTCATAGTTGATTCTGCTACTCAAAATATGGACAAATATACCCATACTGAGAAAATTCCTGTTTCATC
>CAMHPW010000063.1 GCA_946187095.1 uncultured Clostridia bacterium
GTTTCAATCTATGCGCGTGGCGAAACCGCAAGGACAATAAGGAAAAATGGAATAAGAAGAGTCGGACTGTTTGAACACATTGAAATAGAAAACATACAAGTCTATGAGGACTACAATGAAATACCTGAAAGCAATTTCGACTACATTATCATCGCATCAAAGACCACTGCTAACGAGAACATTTCAGACAACCATAAAACATATATTCCATATTAATAACATTTTTAGTATCAAAATTAGATAAATCAATATTAGTTAAATTATTACATCCATAAAACATATATCCCATATCAGTAACATTTTTAGTATCAAAATTAGATAAATCAATATTAGTTAAATTATTACAACCATAAAACATACCAATCATATTAGTAACACTTTTAGTATCAAAATTAGATAAATCAATTTTAGTTAAATTTTTACAACCATAAAACATTCCATATATTTTTTGACTTCCACTTCACTGAAACCATTGATCTCTTCAATCGAATAATCGGGCAGGTAACATATCATATGGTGGAAACAATCCTTTTCATCAGGCTTTTCAATATATACTTTCACTCTGCCCGATGGAAGCCATTCCGAATGTGTTATTTCTGTTTCATCATCAAGCGTTAAAAACGGATACATCATAAAATATCTTTCCTTTCTTTGCATAATGTGAAATCCACCGTACCGAGTGCGATTTCTGCCGCTTTTACTTCTATCGTCACAATATCGCCTATGGAATAGCTTACTCCGCTTTTTCTGTCTTTTGTAGTCGTTGTGCCGTTGTATTCAAAAAACGCCTTTTCATCTTCGGTCAGATTCACAAAGCCCTCAATGCCGTTTTCGATTGCCACAAACAAGCCTTTATTCGTAATTCCCGATACAACGCCGTCATGTATCTCGCCGATATGCTTTGTCATATATTCCGCTGCATAGAATTTTTCGCTGTCACGTTCCGCACGCATGGCTCTCAATTCCCTTTCGGACGACATTTTGGCGGATTCCTTTGCAAAGCCGTCAAATTTTCTCCCGATCTCGTCCACAGGCACACCGCTGATCAGGTCCGTCAGTATCCTGTGAATCGACGTATCGGGATAACGTCTGATAGGAGATGTAAAATGACAGTAATCTTCCAGTGACAAGCCAAAATGTCCCAATGGTCTGTGGTCATATCTTGCCTTTGCCATGGAACGCAGTACCTGTGTTGAGATAATTCTGGAATAGGGCGTTTCTTTGGCTTTATTGATAAGCGTAGCCAAGTCCGTCTGATGTACGCCTTCTTTTAATCTCCTTACGTTGAATCCGCAGGCTGCCGCCAAATTCGCAAGCGTTTCGAGTTTTTCAGGTTCGGGGGCTTCATGCACCCTGTAGACAAACGGTATACCTGCACTTTTGGCATACAGTGCCGCTGCCCTGTTCGCCATGATCATGAACTGTTCGATCAGTTCTTCCGCCTGTCCTCTTTCTCTTTCGGAAACGTCTATGCATACACCGTTTTCATCAAGGACAAATTTCAGCTCCGTACTCTCTATTTCCAGTTCTCCACGCTGTTTTGCCTTTGCCTTGAGAAGTTCCGCCAATTCCTGTGCCGCAAATATCTCTTCATAGACTTCCGCATATTTCTCTTTGATCTCATCACTTGCCGTACCGCTGATGATCTCATTGACTTCCGAATAAACGCCTCTCACTTTCGATTCGATCACACTCTTTTCAAATCGGTAATCGACCAATTCCGCTTTTTCATCGAGAGTCATGATTGCGGAGAAAGTCAGTTTTTTCGTGCCTGCATTCAGCGAACAGCAGCCGTTTGAGATTTCGACAGGCAGCATAGGGATAACCCTGTCGGCAAAATAGACGGACGTTCCCCTGTCCATCGCACTTTCATCGAGATGTGTGCCTTCTCTCACATAATGCGATACATCAGCGATATGCACACCCAATTCCCAGCCCTTTTCCAATTTCTTCACGGAAATGGCATCGTCAAGGTCTTTCGCATCCGCACCGTCTATCGTGAATATCGGTTGATCTCTCAGATCAAGCCTTTTGGAAATTTCTTCCTCCGTGATCGGCATAGCCGCTGCCAAAGCTGCTTCTTTTTTGACAGGTACAGTGAACTTTGCGGGAATCCCTGCCGCATCGATAATAGCGTCTGCACAAATTTTGGCACTGTCGGCTTTGCCGTAAATCTTGATAACTCTTGCATTAATTTTTTTGGTTTTCTGGTCGAATGCGACAGCAGCTTTGACTTTATCGCCGTTTTTGGCTTTGAGCGAACCGCCCTTCACTATCGGCAAAGCCTGTGCAAAACCGTTATCGGCTTCAATGAAACCGTCCTTGTTATGCATGAGCGGATTTTTCATATAAATTCCCGTAATGACACGGCTGCCCTTCTCGATAATTTTATGCACCGCCCCCGCAGGACCTTTTGCCTCCATCGTGATATTCTTGAGCAAAACCAAGTCCCCAGGCATAGCACCTTTATCATCTGCACCATGTATGAAAACATCTGAAACACTTTCATCTTCGGGATGGGCAAAGCAGAATCCGCCCGAATGTCTGACGATCGTGGCTTTGAGATAGCAGATATCTTTGGGCAGGGCAATTTTCTTATTTTTGCCTTCTTTGAGCGTCACGATATCGCCTTTGCTTTCGAGAAAGGAAACGGCATTGTTGAATGCTTCCGTATCCATTTGGGACATGAGCCATAATTCTTTTCTGTCAACGGGTTCACCCTGTTGATTCAGGATATCCATTATCAGTTGATTGTCTTCTTTATTCATTTCATTCTCCTTTTGGATATTTGTTTTTCACAGTATTATATCATATTATCGGATATGTTTCAATAAAAATGGTGAGCAAAATTGAAAAACTGCACACAGCAGCTTTTCAATCCGCTCAATTTTCCGCTTTCAACTTTCCATTTTCAATTTGATTCATTCCATCATCTGCTTGAAATGCTTTTCACAGGCTTTTTCAAGGGCTTTCACGATAATCCTCAGGGTTTTGATCCTTGCATATTTTTTGTCATTTGATTCAATGATATACCACGGGGCATACTTGGTACTCGTCTTTTGCAGAAGCTCATTGACGGCAATTTCATAATCATTCCATTTTTCACGGTTACGCCAGTCCTCTTCGGTAATCTTCCACTGCTTTTCGGGAGTGTTCTCACGGTGGTTGAATCTTTCCAGCTGAACATCCTGATCAATATGTATCCAGAATTTGAGAACGACAGCTCCCCAGTCCGTCAGCATACGCTCAAACTCGTTAATCTCATTATAAGCCCTTTTCCATTCATTTTCGGTACAGAAGCCCTCCAGACGTTCCACCATGACTCTGCCGTACCATGTGCGGTCAAAGATACAGACATGACCTGTGCGTGGAAGTCTTGTCCAGAAACGCCACAAATACTGCCTGCTGAATTCATGCGGCAAGGGTGAAGCGATCGGATGAACGTCAAATCCTCTCGGATCAAGGGCATAGGTCAGTCTTCTGATATTGCCGCCCTTGCCTGCCGCATCCCAGCCCTCATAGCAAAGTATCACGGGTATTTTTTTTCTGTATATCATATTGTGGAGTTCACTGATCTTTGACTGGAGCTTTTTCAGTTCTTTTTTATATTCCTCATCGTCCATTGTCGGAGAAAGGTCCACTTCGGAAAGTTTCGGCATTTCCTTCAGCGGAAATTCCTCTTCAATGGGCTGTCCCTCATATCTGCCCTCTTTGACGGCAATATCTATTTTCTGCACCAGAAGTTTCAGGGCATCCCTGACAGCAGTTTTATTGTGACTTCCGTCCAGAATATGCCAGCCGATCGTACCGCCCGTTTTCTCGATAAAGTCATCATAAGCCTCCATGAAACGCTTGTATTCCTTATGCTGCATCAGGTCTTCGGGATCGACTCTCCATTCGGTTTTGGGATCTTCCGTCAGCCTGTAAAGGCGTTCATACTGTTTTCTTTTCTCGATATGCAGGAATATCTTGACGATCATATAGCCGCTGTCACGGAGCTGTCTTTCCAGTTCGTTGACTTCTCTTATCCTGTTTCGGTAGTCTTCTTTGGTAATTTCATGGCGGAGATATTTTCTGACAACATTTTCCATCCAGCCCGAATCATAGAAAGTCACCTTGCCGTTGACGGGGATCGCCTGCATATACTGACACAGGAACGGCTGTCTTTCTTCGGATTCACGGAATACTTTCGGTGATACGACATGATAGAATCTCGGATCAAGTTCACTGATGAGTTCCTTGATCAGAGAGCCTTTTCCTGCTGCCGCCCAGCCCTCTATCATGACGATCACAGGAATTTTCGCCTGCATGAGTAACTGCTGCTGTCCGAGAAGCTGCATCTGGAGCTGCTTTGTTTCTTCGGAAATCTGAGCATTGTCTTCACGTTTTTTTGATTCAAAATCCTTGAGCATTTTTCTGACCACCTTTATTTTGATTTTTATTGAATCTATTATACATCTTTTGCAATAATTCCGCAACATATTTTTGAATTTTTGTATATTTTTTGCAATAACCTGCTATTTTATGGATTTTTTTATCTCCCTGCGTTTTTTATACAATATTTTTAAATATTTTTTTGCTAAAAAGGTTGCATTTTTTAAAATTTTTGTGTAAAATGTATATAGTAATATTTGCAGATTCGTCAGGTGAGGAATATCCGAAAAATTTATAAATTATTTTAAAGTGAGGGAATATATATGTCCAACAGACTTTTTCAGGGAGTGATCCATCAGATGCGTGATACGATCGACAGAACGATCGGTGTTATCGATGAGACTTCCGTTGTCATCGCCTGCAGTGAACTCGGTAAAATAGGTGAAGTCAATGAACATATCACATCCGATATGCTCACGACTTCCTCTGCACCGTTTGTTCTCAACGGCTATACCTATAAGTCCTTCGGCACAAAGCCAAGAGGCGAATACGCTGTATTCATTGCCGGAAATGACTTTGCTGCCCAGAAATATGCCGCCATACTCGCCATCTCTCTCGGCAGTATCAAACAGTATTACGATGAAAAATATGACAGGGGCAACTTTATCAAAAATGTCATTCTTGATAATATCCTCCCCGGCGATATCTATCTCAAATCAAGAGAGCTCAGATTCAATGCGGATGTGACAAGAATTTGTATGCTCATCAAGATCGCATCCAAAACGGATATCTCCGCCTATGATGTCATCCAGAATCTGTTCCCCGACAAAAACAAGGATTTTGTCATCAATATCAACGAATCCGATATCGCCCTGGTCAAAGAGATCAAAACAGATACCGAATCCAAAGACCTGGAAAAACTCGCAAGCTCTATCGTTGATACCCTTTCGGGTGAATTTTATACCCATTGCGTGATCGGTATCGGAACTCCCGTTGTAGGCATCAAAGACCTGGCACGTTCCTTCAAGGAGGCTCAGGTCGCTCTGGAAGTCGGCAAAGTTTTCGACACCGAAAGAACCATCGTCAGCTATGACAATCTCGGCATTGCAAGACTTGTCTATCAGCTTCCTACGACTCTCTGCGATATGTTCCTCAAGGAAGTCTTCAAGAGAGGCTCCATTGAATCACTTGATCAGGAAACCCTTTTCACGATCCAGCGTTTCTTTGAGAATAACCTCAATGTTTCCGAGACTTCGAGAAAGCTCTTTGTTCACCGTAATACCCTCGTTTACCGTCTCGAAAAGATCAAGAAGCTCACCGGTCTTGACCTGCGTGAATTCGAGGATGCCATCGTCTTCAAAGTAGCACTCATGGTAAAGAAATATCTTTCATCGAATCCGATCAAATATTAAAAAAGTGCCGGACGGGGATTATCCTGTCCGGCATTCTTATTGTTCTGCTCCCACCTGCTCAACGGAAAACAAAAGACTGTGCCTTTTGCCAAGACACAGTCTTTTCTCTGTCACACGCCGAAAGGGACTCGAACCCCCGACCTACTGGTTCGTAGCCAGTCACTCTATCCAACTGAGCTATCGGCGCATATACTCTCTTTCGCTGAGTACCTGGTTATTATATCACATTGATTTCCAAAATGCAAGTGTTTTTTAAAAAAATTTATCTGCAAATTTCCAAAATCGCTATGCAAACGAAAATTTCACACGCAAATATCACAGGTATGCCTATCATAAAGCGTTTATGCTGCGTTTTGTGATGTATCAGGTGCATTGTAATGTACATGGTGATACAGCCGCTTAATGCCGCTATGATAAACAGTGTCTTTTCCGATATTCTCCATTTTTTGTGTCTGGCAGCTTCCTTATCCTTCACTGTTATGACTATTGCAATGATATTGATCACAACAGCGTATACCATCAAAATATAAATTATTTTATATAAACAATATTTGCATTTCCATATAAATGTTTGTTCACAATATAAATTGTAAACCTCAAATATTGGTAAAC
>CAMHPW010000064.1 GCA_946187095.1 uncultured Clostridia bacterium
TAATTACGGGTATAATTGTCTTTCTTGTCACGTTGTTTAATTTTCAAGATCCTCGTCGCTTTCCTCGGAAGTTTTTATCTTTCGTTCAGCGACTCGTTTATTATATCACACTGTTTTTCATTTGTCAAGAGGTTTTTTAGATTTTTTTAAATCTTTTTTTGCACTCTGTCGAAATTTGTTTTCGTGCGACAGCTTGTACATAATACCACATTCATTTTTATTTGTCAACACCTTTTTTCAAAAAACTTTCTGTTTCTACAAATTGTATTAAATCACTTGAAATATACAAAAAATCAGGACAGCCTTTCGACTGTCCTGATGATAATTAACCATGATAGGAATAGTTCGGTGCTTCCTTTGTAATCTGGATATCATGCGGATGACTCTCTTTCAAGCCTGCTCCCGTTATCCTTACAAACCTCGCTTTATCGTGAAGCTCCTGTATGTTGGCACAGCCTGTATATCCCATGCCCGCTCTCAGACCGCCTACCAACTGATAAATCGTATCCGACAATGCTCCCTTATAAGGTACTCTGCCTTCAACGCCTTCGGGTACGAGCTTTTTATTGCCTGACTGGAAATATCTGTCGGCACTGCCTCTGCCCATTGCTCCCAAACTTCCCATGCCTCTGTATACCTTGAACTGTCTGCCCTGATAAATCTCCGTTTCTCCGGGGGATTCCTCACAGCCTGCTACAAGCGAACCTATCATAACTACACTGCCGCCTGCCGCAAGTGCCTTGACAATATCGCCCGAATATTTCACGCCGCCGTCTGCTATGACGGGTATACCATGCTTGGAAGCCTCTTCGGCTGCATCAAATATCGCCGTGATCTGAGGTACGCCTATACCGGCAACGATCCTTGTCGTACATATCGAACCAGGTCCGATACCTACTTTGACACAATCCGCTCCGGCATCGATCAATGCTTTTGTACCCTCTGCCGTTGCCACATTTCCTGCTACCAACTGTACATTCGGGAACGCTTTCTTTACTTTTGCTACTGATTTTACTACATTGTCATTATGTCCGTGTGCCGAATCCAATACAAGCAGGTCAACCTGTGCATCAACAAGTGCCGCTACCCTGTCAAGTACATCAGGTGTCGCTCCTATTGCCGCTCCGCAAAGCAGTCTGCCGTTATGATCTCTTGAACTGTTCGGATACTGCACCGATTTCTCAATATCTTTGATCGTGATAAGACCTTTCAGCATACCGTGTTCATCTACGATCGGCAGCTTCTCTATCTTATGCTGTTTGAGTATCTGCTGGGCATCTTTCAAAGTCGTTCCCACAGGTGCCGTTATGATATCCTTATTCGTCATGACCTGTGCGATCTTCTGGCTGTAATCACTTTCATCCATGAATCTTAAATCACGGTTCGTGATCAGCCCTACTAATTTACCATTCTCACATATCGGTACACCTGATATTTTATATTTCGCCATCAGTCTGTTGGCATCATACACATAGTGTTCCGGTGTCAGAAAAAACGGATTGACAATGACACCATTTTCCGACCTCTTTACCCTGTCTACCGCATCTGCCTGCTGAGCGATCTCCATGTTCTTATGTATTACGCCTATGCCGCCTTCACGTGCTATTGCTATCGCCATTCTCGTTTCCGTTACCGTGTCCATCGCCGCCGTGATCAGCGGTGTGTTCAGCTTGATATTCTTTGTGATCCATGTGCTTATGTCCACGTCTCTCGGCTGTACATTCGACTCTCCCGGTATCAGCAAAACATCATCAAATGTCAGTCCTTCTTTTCCGAACTTCTCCATATAGCCTGTTGTCAGCATATCCAATCTCCTCCGTTTTTTTATTTTTTGATATATTTAATGCCTTATTATATCATAAAAGAATTACTTATTATTCTTTTTGAGAAAAATAATTCTCCGCACGGCATAGATTTTTTTTCAAGCTTTCAACAAAAAAATGTGCATTTTTCCAACCCCTCATACTCCTTTTCAGCCCATTTTCCGAAGTTTTCAAGAGTTTCAACAGACTTTTCAACATTTTTTCGCTGTTGAAGCCGTTTTTTACTTTAAAATCGATATTTCAAGTTTTAAGTTTTCAACACAGTGTTGAAAACTGTGTTGAAAACTTTTCTCTGCAAAAACAAGGGGAATGAGAAATATTTCCATTTCTCATTCCTGATTCATGCCGCATTCAAAAATGTTTCACGTGAAACATTTATTTTTTTATCACATCGATTCCAACATACTTGCGGAGTACCTCCGGCACTGTTACAGAACCGTCTTCGTTCTGATACTGCTCAACAATGGCAGGAATCACACGGCTCGTTGCAAGTCCCGATGCATTCAGCGTATGTGCAAAGTGCAGCTTCTTGTCCTCGCCCCTGTAACGTACATTTCCCCTGCGTGCCTGATAGTCACGGGCATTCGATGCCGAACTTACTTCTTTATATATCTCCATGCTCGGTATCCATACTTCTATGTCATATGTTCTTGCCATTGAGAAGGAACAGTCACCTGCTGCCAGCTTGCTCAGTCTGTAATGCAGCCCCAATTCCTGCACAAGTCTTTCAGCCTTCTCAACAAGCTCCTTAAATGCGATATCTGACTTGTCATCTTCCGTATACTGCACCATCTCGACTTTATTGAACTGGTGCCCTCTGATCATTCCTCTTTCTTCTGAACGGTAACTTCCTGCCTCACGCCTGTAACAAGGCGTATATGCTATGTATTTCTTCGGCAATTCCTCCGTTGGTATGATCTCATCCCTGTGCAGATTGACAAGTGCCGTTTCGGCCGTCGGCAACATGAACTTCTCATCATTACTGGTAGGATTCTGTATCCAGTACACTTCATCCCTGAATTTCGGGAACTGTCCTGCAACGTATCCGCACTGATAGCCCAGCATATGCGGCGGCAGTATGAACTCAAATCCATCTTTGATATGCTCGTCTATGAAGAAATTAAGCAATGCCCATTCCAGCCTTGAACCCCAGCCTCTGTACAGCCAACTGCCTGCTCCTGCTATCTTTGCACCTCTCTGATAATCGATCATTCCCAAACCTTCACACAATTCAACGTGATTCTTCATTTGAAATGCAAACTGCGGCTTCTCTCCGAAATATCTCACCGGCTCATTCTGCTCCTTGCCGCCTGCACATACGTCTTCATCAGGCAGATTCGGCAGTGACAAAAGAAGCTCCGTCTGCTTGTCATCAAGCTCCTTGATAACCGCTTCCCCGTCAGCGATCAGTACACCGATTTCTTTCAGCTTTGCCATCATCTCGGAAGCATCTCCGCCTGCTTTCTTGATCTGCGGTATCTGCTTGCTTGCAGCATTCTTCTCGGCTTTCATAGTTTCAATCTTTCCCATCTGCTCACGCTTCTGTGCGTCCACTGTGAGTATCTCATCTACAACACTGTCAAGATCCATTTCTCTTTTCCTGATCCTTGCTTTTATCTCTTCGGGCTTCTCTCTCAGATATTTAATATCTATCATCTTTGCTGTCTCCTTTAACATCATATTTTCAGCGAAAACAATTATACCACAAGTTTTTAAAATATTCCACTGTTTTTTATTTTTCTGCAAAAAGTCTTGCAATTTCTGCAAGGTCTTCTTCATCATAAAATTCTATCTGCAAAATACCTGCTCTGTCCCCCTTGCTGATCACTCTGACCTTTCTCTTGAGATACTCCTTCAATGCAAGTTCAACTTCACCATAAAATGTACTTTCATGGGATATTTCCATTTCCCTTTTTTCAGGCTTCATCGATTCTTTCACAAGCCTCTCAACATCTCTTACCGTCAGATCTTTCGCTTTGATGGAATTCGCTACTCTCATTTGTTCCGCTGGATCGGAAAATCCCAACAGTGCTCTTGCATGACCTGCTGAAATAACTCCGCTGCTCACCATTTCAAGTACCTTCTCCGGCAATGCCAGTATCCTCAGGGCATTCGCTATGACAGGTCTGCTTTTGCCCACAGATTTTGAAATCTCCTCCTGCGTAAGTCCGTACTCATCCATCAGCACTTTATATCCCAGAGCTTCTTCGACCGGATTCAAATTTTCTCTTTGCAGATTCTCTATCATGGAGATCTGCATCATTTCCACATCAGACATCTCTTTGATGATCACCGGCACTTCAAATAATCCTGCCATACGGCTTGCTCTCCACCTTCGTTCTCCTGCCACAAGCTGATATCCGCCTTCCGGCATTGGTCTTACGAGCAGTGGCTGCAAAACTCCATGTACCGCTATGGAATCTGCAAGCTCTCTCAGACTTTCTTCATCAAAATCATGTCTCGGCTGCGAACGGTTCGGCTCTATCTCGGATATCGGCAAAACAGTGCTTCCTGTACTTTCATTATCGTTCTCAAGAAATATGGCACTCAGTCCCTTTCCAAGACCGCCTTTTTTGGCCGCCATCAGTCATCACTCCCTTAATCAATTTTATTGCACAGCATCAATGTTTTCCGGTAATTTCCTCTGCAAGTTCCATATATGCTGCTGCCCCTTTACATGACTTATCAAAATACATGATCGGCATACCGAAACTCGGTGCTTCGGAAAGTCTTACTCCTCTCGGGATGACCGCTGAAAATACCTTTTTCGGAAAAAATTTTTTTACTTCCTGCACTACCTGCTGTGTTAAATTCAGTCTGCCGTCATACATCGTAAGCAGTACACCTTCGATTTCAAGATATGGATTATACTTCCTCTTGACAAGTCTGACTGTTGCGATCAGCTGTGAAAGTCCTTCCAGTGCATAATATTCCGGCTGTATCGGTACAAGTATCGTGTCAGATGCACAAAGTGCATTCGTTGTAATAAGTCCCAGTGAAGGCGGACAGTCTATCAATATATAGTCATATCCGGACTTTATCGGTGCCAATGCATTTTTTAACCTTGACTCTCTGTGATCGAAATCGGCCAGTTCCAGTTCGGCTGCGGCAAGCTCTATGCTCGATGGTATCACATCAAGATTTTCAAACTCGGTATGTACAACAGCATCTTCTGCTTTGACTTCATCCACCATGATACTATATGAGGAATATTTCACCGACCTCTTGTCAACTCCGACACCGCTGGTAGCGTTTCCCTGAGGATCCGTATCTATCAGCAACACCCTGAATCCAAGCTTTGCAATACCTGCCGCAGTGTTCACAGCCGTTGTCGTTTTGCCGACTCCGCCTTTCTGATTAGTCACTGCAATTATTTTTCCCATCATTATCCCCCTCTCAGAATATTCAACTTGATTATATCACTAATCCTTTATAATATCAACACATAAATTTCCATCAAAATGTTTCACGTGAAACATTTTTTTCTTTCGATATGTTTCGACAAATAAATCACTTCAGATATGATATACTGGATGTCCGAAAGGAGTTGGTTAATACGTCATTCAAAAATCCTGCTAAAAGAATATCGGAGATTCCCCTTGTACAGATCAGGCCATTCAAAAATACGGCAAGAAAAAATTACAGTCGTGACAAACTTGATGAACTTGCAGCAAGTATTGAAAAAAACGGAATTATTCAGCCTTTGATCATCAGAAAGCTGAAAGACTCTGAATATGAACTCATTGCAGGCGAAAGACGTCTTCGTGCTGCTGCTATATGCGGTCTTGCCACCGTTCCCTGCATGATCATTTCATGCAGCGATGCCGAAGCTGGGTTATTTTCACTGAATGAAAACCTTCAGAGAAGTGAACTGAATTTTTTCGAGGAAGCGGAGATCATCAATAATATTATTTCCCACTGCCATATTACACGTCAGGAACTTGCCGGCAACATCGGTAAAAAAGCCTCCGCTGTTGCCAACAAGCTCAGCGTACTTGATCTTGGACATGATGAAAGGGATATTATACTGAAAGCCAACCTGACAGAATATCATGCCAAAGCCATACTTAAAATTTCCGACAAAACAGAAAGACGCATTGTACTCAGCGAAATCGTTGAAAATAATATGAATGTCACCCAATCTGAAGAATATATCGAACACCTCCTCCACACTCCCAAATCCAACCGCAGACATTCGCAATATCAGAAAGCGATTATAAAAGATATACGCATTTTTGAAAACACTATTGAAAATGCCGTCAAAACAATGCGTGAATCAGGCATATCCGCCGTGGAGATACAGACGGAAAACGATAATTTCATAGAATATGTGATACGAATCCCAAAATCTCCCGAACCTACCGATCATAACGGACTTATTGCATGAAAAATCAGCTATCCCTTTGTCTCCTGATATAATTTTAAGCCGACAGAACTTTCTGTCGGCTTATCATATGTTTCACGTGAAACATTTTTCAGAGTGGATTTTTTGATATCTTCGTGCCACGGCGAGGATATTTGGCAGGTGTATGGGATACTTTTGAAATAACTATAATACTGAGTCTC
>CAMHPW010000065.1 GCA_946187095.1 uncultured Clostridia bacterium
AGAAATCGCAAACACCGATTTCAAACGGCTGTATCTTATTTACGGAGAAGAAAAATATCTTGTCAGGCATTATACCAATACGCTTGTCAATAAAGTTACCAATAAAAAAACAAATGCATTTGATTTCGTCAAACTCAATTCCAATGCAGATTTGCAGGAAATCTATAATGCCTGTGAACAGATTCCCATGTTTGCGGAATATAAATGCGTTCTTGTCAGTGACTATGATTTTGACAGCCTTTCGGAAAGTGATTTCAAGGAGATCAATGCTTATCTCAACGATATTTCTCCAAGCACTGTGCTCATTTTATCCATGCCGACACTTGCTGTTGATTCCAAGAAAAATCCCAAATTCAAACGTATTGCGGCAACTGCCGAAAAAATCGGCATTTCGGCGGAATTTTTCAAAAAAGACGATACCGCCCTTGAAAAACAGATGATCTCATGGGCTGAAAAAACAGGCTGTACGCTGTCCCCCCGAAATGCTGCCAAAATCATTGAAATATGCGGTACGGATATGACCTTGCTCAGAAATGAAATGCTCAAACTCACCGCTTATGCCAACGGCTCCGAAATTACGGAAGATATCATCAAACTCCTTGCCGTCAAAAATACCGAAATACGCATATTTGCCCTTTCCGACTGCATTATGGCAGGCAATTTCAGCGGTGCTTACACTCAGTTGTCACAGCTTTTTGAACAGAATGAAAAACCTGAAATTATCCTTTCGACTTTAGGCTCTGTCTATACAGATATGTACAGAATGAGAGTCGCCAATGAAAGCGGTAAAACTATGTCCGATGTTTCCACGGATTTCAAATACGGCAAACGTGACTTTGTTCTGAAAAAAGCCAATGCCAATGCAAAAAGATATTCCACAACGGCTCTGCGGAAAGCTCTTGATATTATCCTGCAAACAGATATCAAGCTCAAAAGCACCCGTTCCGAACCGAAAATTCTGTTTGAAACGCTTATCACAAAATTAATGCTTGC
Source organism: uncultured Clostridia bacterium (assembly GCA_946187095.1). Taxonomy (GTDB): domain Bacteria; phylum Bacillota; class Clostridia; order Oscillospirales; family Acutalibacteraceae; genus UBA1213. The sequence continues at coordinate 994 of CAMHPW010000065.1, forward strand.
ACTTCGGGAGGACGTATGATAAAAGTAAAAGAGGCTATTATCGTTGAGGGAAAACATGATAAAATCAAACTATCCAATTTCATAGACGGTCTTATCATTACAACGGACGGTTTCGGTATCTTCAAAAATAAAGAAAAACAAATTCTCATCCGTCATCTTGCCGAAACACGAGGTATTTTGATATTGACCGACAGCGACGGTGCAGGCTTTGTTATCAGAAATTTTCTCAAAGGCACAGTGTCACCCGACAGGATAAAAAATGCCTATATCCCCGACATTTTCGGCAAGGAAAAACGCAAGGCACAGCCTTCCAAAGAAGGCAAATTAGGCGTTGAGGGGATTTCCGAAGAAATCCTTTGTCATGCTATCGCCAATTCAGGTGCGGAATGTGAACTGAATCAAACGGATAAAACTCAGGGGGATATCACAAAAGCAGATTTATTTGCATACGGTCTGACAGGCACTCCGAATTCTTCCAAAAATCGGGATATGCTCAAAAAAGCCATGCACCTGCCCGAAAATATGACATCCAATGCCCTGCTTGATATCCTTAACTGTACCATGACCAAAAGCGAATTTGAACATATTTGCAGCGAACTTTTCAGAAAGGAAAACGAAAATGCTTGAAGTAACTCTCCTCGGCACAGGCGGCACGATGCCGCTTAAAAACAGATGGCTTTCCTCATGCCTGATCAAACATATGGGACATTCCATTCTCATTGACTGCGGTGAAGGCACTCAGATCGCCCTGAAACATTCCGAAAATAAATTCAAACCCATTGATATTATTTGTCTGACGCATTTCCATGCCGACCATGTATCCGGCTTACCCGGATTTTTGCTTTCCATGAGTAACGAGGGACGCACCGAACCTGTCACTATCATAGGACCGACGGGATTGAAAAAAGTCATCAATGCCATTTGCATTATTGCCCCGAATCTGCCGTTTGAAGTGAAACTGCTGGAATATCCTGCGGATATCTCAGAATATGATCTCGGTGATATCAGGATAACGCCATTCTCTGCAAAGCACAGCGTGATATGCGTAGGATATAACTTCAAACTCAAAAGAGCAGGAAAATTTGATGTTGCAAAGGCTAAAAAAAATAAAGTTCCCATGAAGATATGGGGAAAACTTCAGCAGAATGAGACCGTTGTTTATGAAAATATCGAATATAAGCAGAGCATGGTTTTGGGAAATGCACGAAAAGGATTGAAAATCACCTACTGCACCGACAGCCGTCCGACTGAAAATATCCTGGATCATGCCAGAAATGCCGACTTGCTGATATATGAAGGTATGTTCGGAGATGATGAAAAATTGCCCAGAGCGATTGAAACAGGTCACAGTTTGTTCCGTGAGGCTGCCGAACTTGCCAAAAAAGCCGATGTCAAAAAATTGTGGCTCACACATTACAGTCCGTCTCTGACCGAGCCTGAATTATATGAAAATGCCGTCAGGGAAATTTTCCCCGATACAGAGATCGGTTTTGACGGCAAATATGAAAAACTGTATTTCCCCGAATAAAAAAGGCTTCTCTCACAGGAGAGAAGTCTTTGATTTTTATTCTTTATCTTCGGCATCCACATCAACGTATTTGCTTTTTTCGGTGACACCGTTGATGGCATTTCTCACGAATACGGACATTCTGATCACGGAAACCAAGTCCCACAAGCCGCTGAAGATCAAGCCGCAGCCGATCAGTATCATTACAATATTTGCCGCACCAAAGGGCTTTGTCAGGGCAAGTATGCCAAGTACCGCCATGATGACTGCACCTAAAAGATGTATCCACCACCTTGTAGAATTCAGCTTCATGAAGTCAAATGCATACTGCACTTTGATCACTGCCATCACCAAGAGAATAATGGCAAGGGCCATATCTATCATATTGACGAAAAAGTTGGGATTCACAAGGAAAAATATGCCGAAACCGAGCATGGCACCGCCCTGCACCAGTCCGAATGAACCGAATACATCTTCTGCTTTCGACATGAAATATTTGACGATCCTGATAACACCCCATACGCACAGTGCCACGCCGATCCCCTGACAGATCAGACCGTTGATCGTTCCCGGAAATATGACCATCAGTATGCCAAGAATCACCGTTGCCACGTTCATGATGATCATTTCATTCTTGACACCCTTAATATTTTCCCTTACCTCGTCCCATGCGGAAAATTGCCTTCTTTTAGCCATAAAAATGACCTCCTCACTATGTACTGATTCAATTATATCACTTGACTGTATGCAAATATTAAACAATTTGTAAACTTTTTCGCATAAAAAACAGACTCCGAAAACACCGAAGTCTGTTGATTTTTTAATAAAGGAGTGAAACGATAAGCCGGGTTCTGTCGTGAACAGCCATCTATCTTGGCAGCCCGTTGCCGGCACTGCTCAATGCCACCTATTCAAAGCCGCCGGGCAGGCGTTAATGCTTTATTGCGGTGTTGCTCCGGATAGGGTTTACAGGCTCCCTCAGTCACCTGAGAGAGCGGTGAGCTCTTACCTCGCCTTTCCACCCTTACCCATGCAAGCATGGGCGGTATATCTCTGTTGCACTTTCCCTGAGGTCACCCTCGGCGGTCGTTAACCGTTATCCTTGCCCTGTGGAGCCCGGACTTTCCTCAAATGCAGCCTTTCGGCTCACACTCGCAGCTGTTTATCTCACTCCGACAATCATTATATTATATTCCGATCAAAATGTCAACGCAGGAAAAACCTTTTTTTGCAAAATCATTTTTATCCTTTGATATCGACTTTTGCCGTAACGATAAAGCCGCTGAAATTATCGCCCGATACGGTATAATCGACATTCCGGGGAACGATCACATTTGTTGTCTGATCTTTCTTTGCAGGAATGTAGTAGACATACCACTTATCTTCACTGCCGGCATCTATCAGCATAGGATCATCAACGCCATGCTGCTGAACGGTCTTGATATATTCCTCAAGAGTCAGTTCATTTGCATTGATATAATAGGCAGCGGCATATCCGACATATCTGAAATGCCATGATTCATGATTATAGCCTGTAATTTCTTCCTTACCGTAGGGGTATCTTACGATAAAGCCATACCGATAGCTGTTTTCGTTGATCCAACTGTATATACCTGTGCCGTCATATTTCAGACTGCTTTGCTCGGTATCATTATAAAGGGTAAAATCCAGTACCAAACCTGTCTGATGTTCACTGTAGCCCGGACGTGCCACCCATTGTTCCGCTTCTTCCTCACCGACTTCATCCACTTCGTTGGCAAAAATTTCCTCCTGATTGGAACGGCTCCTGTAACCGCAGGCCACCATGATCTCGCTCTCTCCGTAAATGTCATAGAAATCATCAAGCATATTGTCAAGATTCGGAACGATCGCTTCATTAAGGCTCACCGTGTAGTCCGTTGCCATATAGCTGTCCGATTTGATGCCCATCAAAGGCACTGTTCCCTCGCCGTCGGAATGACAGGGATATTGTTTATTGACAAGCACCAGATCACCTTTGTATATTTCGTCATATCCAAGCGGAAGTGTCTGTGTTTCGCCCAAAAGGCTGCTGATGACCGGTTCCGCTGTCTCCTCTGACGGCTCGGCAGATGATTCCACAGAGGTCTCCGGATGTGACACCTCGCTGACCTGTGAAGTTTCAGCAGATGATGGGATATCGGGGGCTGCGTGTCCCCTGATCAGTGTAACAATATACACCAGAGTGAACAGAACCCATGATATGAACAATATCTCAAACATGATCTTGAGCTGATCGCCAAGTGTCAGACATTTTGAAAAATCCACGATCAGAAATTTCTTTATCTTTGCTATCATATTACACCCTCTCTTTGAAGTATATTTTATCTAATAATAACAAAATTTCGGCAAAAAATCAATATTATTATGCACAATTTTTTCGGCTTCATCATAAAAAATCAAAAAAGATTTCCGATCCGTCAGAACACGGACCGGAAATCAATTATCCTTTTTGTTTTTTCTGCTCTTTTTTCTTCTTCTTGGAAAAAAGAAGAATCATCATAATGGCAGTGCCCAACGCCGCAGTACAGAACAAAATCAATGCAATCGTTTCACCTGTATTGATAGGATTGCCGGGATCATCAGGATTGCTGGGATTATCGGGATTGCTGGGATTACTGGGATTGTCCGGATCGGATATTACCGGTTCAATGCCGACAGCCGCCGTGAATATCCACTTGAATATGATCTCACCCTCGATATGACTTTTACCGGATGCTTCTCTTACAACAGTAACACCGTTATAGTCAACAATCCTTGCACCGTTGTCAATCACACTGTCATAATTCGTGCCGTTCCAGACGATATCCACCTTCATAACACGGGACTGACCGGGAGTATAATATCCCACATCAAGCGGATCAACACGCATATCAGGATTTCCTTCACCGGTGACTTTTCCCTCATATATCACCTGATCATCAAGACTGATCACACATTGACATTCATTTTCAAGATCGATTTCGCCCTGAGAGCTGATTTTCTGAGCCCTGAAATCAATATGATAAGAAGCATCTTCACGAAGATTCATGATCTGAATTTTCTTGATATAATGTTCCGATACCTGCATACCATCCACTGCAAAGAAATACTCTCCATTTTCGCTCACCGAGTTGCCCTTATCATCAAGTACAACAAGTTTTTCAGGCAAACCTGCAACTGTACCGGCTCTCAGTTCATCTGCCAAAGCAGTAACACCGAAAGCTGAAGAAATAAGCACTGCAGCGAGCAATACCGTCATAATTCTGCATAATAGCCTGTTCATTCGGCTGCCTCCCGTCAGTTATTAACCGTCCATTTGCTTTTTCCGTCACACCTCGTCAGCGATTCTCATGAAATTACCTTTATTTCCAACTAAAACAACAAACTGCAAGAATGCCCCTTCATTCTCGCAGAAAACATTCAGAAGTCACCGTCCAAGCAAATTTTCAGAGGGGGATATTCCCATCTGTCTATATTAATTATACACTAATCAGCCGAAAAATCAATAGTTTTTATCAAATTTTTTAAAAGTTTTTATTGCACACAATACAAAAAAGCCCTTTTTTCCAACGATTTTCAGAAAAAACACTATCCTATCACTGTTATAATATATAAAAAACGACACCCCACAAAGTGCAGATGTCGTTTTTCGGTCACATTCCTTGTTTGTGTCAGGGAGTTGCAGGAGTTGCAGGAGTTGCAGGAGTCAGTGAAATCGGTTTCTGCACTGTTTCGGACTGTTCCCTCTCTGATTTTAATTTCAGGAATCTCCTCCATGCATCTTCCCATTCCACTTTATTGCCAAGTATGTCATTATCAAAATTATAGCCGTATACATTGCTCGTTGTAGGATTTTCTCCTGTCGGATTGCTGC
>CAMHPW010000066.1 GCA_946187095.1 uncultured Clostridia bacterium
GTAAAAGGAGGAGTAAAAACTGGAATCCAAGGGGGATTTAAAGGTACTGTTGTAGGTGGAACAAGAATTGGAATAAAAGGAGGAGTAAGAGGAGGAGTTAAAGGTGGAGTTACAGTTGGAGTGATTCTTCGCATTTACATCAAACTCAGGATATCAAAAATGTAAACTTCAAAAAATCAAAGGGTGGAAAGATATACACGTTTACATATGACGGAATGGATAGCGGAAAAGGTAAAATAACATGGTATAGTGATGATGGAGATTGTATCTATAGTACTCCGCTTTATTTTGGTGACTTTTGGAGAGACAATAGTGCCGGCGGATATCATGGGTACAATAAAGCTGATTATAATAATTTTTGGTGGCAGGCTAATATGGGTATGAAGACACGTAATGGTGCTACCAATACAAGCAGTCCTGACCATTTTAATCAGCGTGGTCATGCGGTTGTACAGGACTTGGTTTATGACAAGCTGTCGGGCAGTACTTTAAATGCTGCCAATGCCACAGGTGATATACTGGATAAAAGCGGTGTTTCAACGGCAAGCAATACCGTAAGCGGCAATGCCCTGCCTATGTTCAGTACAGATTGGATAGATGATGAAAATCACACCGAACGTACAAATCTTATCAAATATTATGACACTGACACTGTTGATGGTGAGGACTATAACATTACTTTCCCGTTCTATGAAACATACTCTAATTTTAACAATAGCGGTGCAGGTGGCACAAATAACATCAACTCCGGTACAGTAAAATTGAAAACGTATGATGAAGATTGGAACGATTCGTCACATAACGAGGTTGCAAGGTTCTACCAGTTCGACTCAAAAGAGGCTAACCTGAAATTTAATATAACAAGCGTTGATGAACACAAGGGATATTTTTCTGAAAGCGACACCGATATCGTAAGACATTGGTGGGATGATACTACCTATATCAACTATACAAAATCAGACAGAAGCAACGTAGGCTTTTATCCGTTCAACAGTAATAATAACGGTGAAAGCGGAAACACAAACAAGCATAACCTCGGCTTTGGTACGAAAATGTCGATGGATTTCCAGCTGGAAAGTGACGGCTGTGTCAGTGCCGTAAAGCTGAACAACAGTACAGGCAAACTGGAATCCCTTGATACCGAAACAAGAATCCATACCATATTTGAATTTACCGGTGACGATGACTTGTGGGTATTCATAGACGGTAATCTTGTTCTTGACATGGGCGGTCCTCACTTTGTTGCTCACGGTATCATTGACTTTGCAGATATGTCCGCAACTGCTGATCCGGCATTGAAGTTCGGTACAAACAGCAGCGGTACGGAAACAACTGCTTATGATGCCCTTGATGCCGCAATTACTACCAAGACATTGAGTGGTTCTGACTTTATTGCAAAACTGGCAGGTAACAATACGACAGACGGCAGTGGTAATCCTACATACGATACGAGTGTGACACATACCATGACGATTTTCTACATGGAGCGTGGTATGCTTGACTCCAACCTGTTGATACGATACAACTACTCTCCTATCTCTAACACAAGCAGAATGAAAATAGCCGAAGTGACAAAATTCACAGGCGTAAACAGCGGTTTGCTTGAACTGACAAAACAGGCTGCGGAAGATGATGTATTCAAATACACAGTATCGAACATGATACCCAACGGTGTGACAACGGAAGCTCCTCTTGAAACCGGTGCAAAATACCCTGTAACAGCACAGCACATAAGAACTGCCGAAGATACAACTACTGAAACGGTTCTTACGCATAATTTGCAAAATACAACGCCTGCCGAGATGAAATTTACTCCCGGAACTGCCGGTACCCTGACTTATGTCAAAAATACATCTTATTGGTGGGTAGACGGATTTTCCGATACAGATTATCTTGTCGGCAAGACTACCAATTCAAGCGGTACAGCAGGTCAGACCGGTTACAAGCCCGGCGGTGACTTGTGGCTGATGTACGGTACAAATGACAGCGTATATGACAGCACAAATACCGGTAAAGAATCCTCTGCCGAGTTCGAGAAACAGTTTACAAGAGGCTCAAAGATGACAATCGTGCAGGGGGATAATGTCTACAGGATAAACCAACCCGAACCGGGCGATCCAAGAACGCTTTTTGATGTGTCCGGCAATCTTACCGCCAAGGAATGGGACGGTCAGGTTCATACCGATGAAGACGGTGCCGGTGCATCGGCAAGACCGTCGAGAGCCGTCGATGACTACTACACCACTAAATACAGGCTCGTAGACCGTGCATTTAATACAATTTTTAATGAAACCAGTGAAGTATATAAAAATAGTGAAACGGGCGGACGAAACGCAACATTTGATTTTAATAATGCCTCCACTGTCAGCGAACACCTTGCCACCATGCTGACGGAGTATGTTGAAAATACCGTCAATACACGCGATCTTGCAATCACAAAGAATGTCAGCGGCAGTACGAGTACCAGTACATTTACTTTGAAAGTGACGTTTGAAGATGTGTTTGGCGTGGATTCTGTCGACCTTGACAACAATGGCTACGGTAATATTACAATAACCGGTTCCAATAATGACAACGGTAAACTCAACGCCGACGGTACTTTTTCCATTACGGCAGGACATACCGCAATTATTTCGGGCATTCCCTATGGCACAAAATATACTGTAGTGGAACCAACCCACCCTGCCGGAGCTACTGTAAGCGGTGAAGTAAAAAAGCCTACGGCATTAACGTCAAATGACGGAACGGTTACTGTCACGGTAGAAAATGCCTATGCCAGTGAAACGAGTGTCGATGTACACAAAACTAACTCGGACGGTAGTACAGAGCTTGCGGGTGCGGAGTTTGAACTGTGGTACAAGGAAACCCTGACTCCTCCGACCTATATGTTCAATGAACCCGAACTTGTGCCGAATCAGCTCAACACCATGAAAGTGACGGCTACTCCGTCTCAGTTGGGTGTACCCGGTCCCGAAATTCCCGAATCTATCACTACTTATACATTTACAACAACGTACAATCCCCCACAATTGCCTAATGTCACCGACAAGGACTGGATTCTCCCCAGAAATGACACGGACTATATCTATTTCCGTGATTACAACACGGGTACAACCGGTTGGGAAGATTCTGCCTCATTCAATGATACCGATAAGGATGCTGCCAATACTAACGAAAATGACGGCAAGCGTTCATGGAGAGGTACAGAGTTTGATACGCATCAAGAGCATAATCAGAATTTGGAACTTTTCTTCGATGACAACGATACTTACTGGATGGCGGCTGAATTCAGCGGCGGCGGCAAAAAAACAATCAGATATGCCATGTGGGAGCGTTTTGTCGATGAGTATGATAATAGTACTCCAGATGACGCCAATGATGATGTAATTACCACTATATGGAAAATACAGCCCCCCGACGGCTATACTCAGGTCAAATTCATGATGCTTTCGGGTGATACTGTCATCAGAGAAACACAAAGTATCCCCTATGAACTTGGCAAGATATATCACAAAACTTCATGGGGCAAGTGGACAAAGAGAAATGGTCTTGATTCATACTATGATGTTCCCATTGATTCAGAGGGATATTGGGCTCCTAACAGTACTGCAAGCGGTGCTATCACCGACAAGCGTATGACGGGAGAGATTCCTGGTACTAACCATGAACAGTACACAGGAAAAATGCTCCAAGCAAGGAAATATGAGCCGACTGCACAAAAAGTCATTTTCCACTGCAACAGCTCTAATGTATGGCACAATATCCATATTGAGTTCTTTGAAGATGAAGACGGTAATCATCCTGTCAACGATCAGGCATTCCCCGGCTATATGATGGAACCTTATGCCTATGCCGGAGATGACTACAGAATGTCTGACGGCTATCTGACTTATGAACTGACGATCCCTGCAACTGCCAAATACTTCCGTATCAACAACGGTAAAGAAGGCGGTGCATACTCCTACAAAACGGCTATCACGGCTCTGAAAGACGGCAGTACGACTGCAAATGGCAAGGGCAAGAAAAATTACGGCAACTATTGGCAAATTGATACAGAAGATTATGCAAATAATAGTGTTACACTTAAACAGTGGACTCCTCAAAAAGAAGAAAACGGCATTACCGATGCCATTCCAAATAAGGACTACAAAAATGCCGAAGTTACAAGTGACTATGACTACATCTATTTTGACAATTCCACTGCTGATTGGAGCAAAGTCTATGCCTATTTCTATGCGGGCGGAAATCTCCGTGCGGATAACTGGCAGAGAGCTTGCTATTCTTCATGGCCGGGTGTTGCCCCTGCCGGTACGGAATACGGTGACGTTCACTCCAATACATACAGTATCAAAGTAAAAGAAGATGAAGAGGTAGACGGTGACGAATACAACGGCACCAATACAAGCGGTACTCTTAACCCAGAAACTGTCATTAACAGTAATATCTACAAATTCCGCATACCAAAGGGCGACAGGAAAAATTACAGCAAGGTTATTTTCAATAACGGTTTGAGCAGTCAGAGTGGCGGTGCTGAAACAGGTGTAATTGAATATCAGCCCGGACATATCTATACCGTCAAGGGCAAGGCTACCAAACATTATGAAAACAGTCCTACCGTGTTGTATGAGGCTTCCACAGTGGAAAATACGACAGAATATATCTATGTCAAAAATACGGCAAACTGGGACGACCTGCATATCACTTTCTATGACGCAAACGGCGGTCAGATTCTTCAGCAGGGCAAAGGCTATGTCATGGACTATGCCGACACAGGGGCTAATACAGGCTATTTCAAAATACCTCTCCCAAAAAATGCCGTCAAATTCTCCGTCAACAACGGTATCGGCAGTGAAAATTCACCTATGGCGGATATTGTACGCCTGAATACCGACGGTACAGTAAAAACGACTGCCGCAACAGGTGACAAATTTGCCTATGAGCTGACTAATACAAGCGATGATATCAAACTCACAAGGTCAACCATCACTACCAAAAAGCAAGTGGACAAAACTCAGCCGACTCCTCAGGAAGAAGGCTTCGAGGGTTATACAAAGATTAATAATCCAGCAACATCAAGCAATAATAAAGCCGACCCCAAACAAATCCCTCAGGTTCGTCAGACAACCAAAAACGGCATTACAACCGATGATACTCTCAATATCCGTGACATGGCAAACTGGAATGTCGATATCGGTAAGCTCTATGTCACATTTTACAGGGAAAACGGTACGGCAGTAGGTCCGAATGTTGCCATCAAGACCGTTGCCGATTCACAGAATAAAAAATGGTATACAAAGAAAATACCTAACTTTTCGTCAAATCCCGTAAATGCTTTCACTGTCACCTATATCAAGAACGACAATACATACACTACCCCGAAATATCCGATATATCCCAATACAAACACGGGTACATTGGACGGCGTGGAACGTACCGAAAGCGGCTGTATGTTCTTTGATACACAGGGTTCCGGAGTAAAAAGTACGCTTGTGATGACCAATGTTGAGCCTGCTACAAACGTGAATACGGTCGACGACGAAACCTATCCCAAAAGAGGAGATTTCCTCTATCTGACGGGCACTTCCGCAACTGCTCCGACTGTTACATTCTATGCAAGCGGCACAAATGTCATTAAATCGGGCGTTCAGGCGAAATATATCAATAAAGAGGGCACGTCCCCCAATATCAAATACTGGTACAAGGTATCTATCCCCGACGGTGCACAGTCGTTCAGTATCGGAGAGGGTACAAAGACCTATCCTATCTATGAGCTGAAATCAAAGGTATCATGGTATGAGAAAGATTATACCCTCGGTGATATGCAGTATGAATTCAGCGGCACAACCGCAACGTGTGTTTATCCTGTATTCACCCCCACACCTGTCAATAAACTTGAAATCAGCAGCGGTCACACACTTACCTCCAAGGTAGCCGTTCTTGTAGACGAAGATGCCATATCTGCTTACAGAAATGCCACTGCCGCCACACTTCCGGCAACAACACCGGGTTCTTCTCCGTCAAAAGAGATACTCTACAATACCACTACAGATGATGTTACTTATTCGTGGACAGTGGGAACGGCTGAACCGATATATATCAGATTGCAAAAGACATCATGGTATTCAGAAGCACAAATCAGTTTCTATACTTCATCGTGGAGTTCTTTTGCAAGTATGACATCTGAAAACAACAGCACTTGGTACTATAACAATTCTATTCCTTCTACGGCTACTAAGGTGAAGTTCAAGATAAAGAAAGGCAATTCCTGGTTTGAATCCGAAGAAAAAACACTTCCGAGCGATAAGTTAACTCAGAATTATTTATTTACCCTTACTGAATCTACGGTTGCAACATCCAGGACT
>CAMHPW010000067.1 GCA_946187095.1 uncultured Clostridia bacterium
GATTTCTTTCGGCGGTATGCCTAAATTCTCACACCCGAATGCGACATCTTCTTCAACGATTCCCGCCACTATCTGATTATCGGGATTCTGCAAAACCAATCCCACTTTTTTTCTGATATCAAACAGATGTTCATCATCTTCCGTATTCATGCCGTCAACGATCACATCTCCCGTTGAGGGCAAGTATATTGAATTGAAATGCTTTGCAAGCGTGGATTTTCCCGAACCGTTGTGACCGACTATTGCAACAAATTCACCGTCTTTTATGGTCATGTTCACACCGTTGAGAGCATATTTCTTTTCTTCCTCCGTACCCTCATACTGAAAGTACACTTCTTTTACTTCTATCATAATTTATCTCCATAAACTCTGCCAGATCGCCGTACTTCCGCACGGTAAAGTTAAACCGCTTTCCGTAACGTGCAAGCCTATCTCCGAACTTGTCACCATTCCGCCGAATTTGCTTTTCAGCATTACTCCCAACAAATACTCCATTACAGCAGGCGATAAGCCCGTTGTGTAGGAGTTCAATATGAAAAATTCCGCATTCTCCGACAATATCGGCAGACACAATTCTACCAGTGAAAACAACTGTTCTTCCAATTTCCAGACTTCTCCGTTAGGTCCTCTGCCATAAGATGGGGGGTCCATGATGATTCCGTCATATTTGTTTCCCCTGCGTTGTTCTCTCTGCACGAACTTCACACAATCGTCAACAAGCCATCTGACAGGCTTATCCTGCAAACTGCTTGAAACGGCATTTTCCTTTGCCCATTGTACCATGCCTTTTGAAGCGTCAACGTGACATACGCTTGCACCTGCATTCAGACAAGCCAATGTCGCCGCTCCCGTATAGGCAAACATATTTAAGATTTTCAGCGGTCTTTTGACATTCTTTATTTTCTCGTCAACGTAATCCCAATTAACCGCCTGTTCGGGAAATACGCCTGTATGCTTGAAGCCCATAGGCTTTATATTGAAAGTCAAATCATTGTATTGAATACTCCATTGTGACGGGATTTTTTGATAATACTGCCATGCACCCCCACCGCTTGATGAACGCATATAACGGGCGTGTGCATTTTTCCAGAGGGGATTTTTTTTCGGTGTATGCCAAATAATCTGGGGATCGGGGCGAATCAGCACAATATCTCCCCAGCGTTCCAGACGTTCCCCGTCAGAGCAGTCTATCAATTCATAATCTTTCCATTGTGCCTCTCTCATTCCCTAAACCTCCATTTATTAACCGCAAGCCCAATCGTAATATACATTCGAGAAATTTTTATTCAGCAAATCTTCCTTTGAAATCATAAACTGACAGTTTCCGCAATCGCCAAACATAATTTCGCAACTGTCTTTGCCATCATCTGTATCTATCTGCAAAAGCAATATTTCAGCCATGCCATTCTCGTAAAATTCAGGCGGATTTTGAACAAAATACGGATAACCGCCTGTCTTACTGCCCAATGTACCACATAAATTCCAAAGTTTTTCTTCTTCCTCGTCATCATCGGCAAGTGCAAGAATTTCATCAAACCCGTTGCACTCAGGAGAAATCATATCCTGTCTTTGCGTGAAAACAGCCTTTCCGCTTTTCTCAAACGGCGGATATTCATTCGTACTTTCAAAGGGATTTTCTTTCAAAAGCCTGCTTTCATCTTTTGAATAATTTTCTATATAAATCACTTTGCAGTCGTCTTCCAAGCCGTAAACCTCGTCATCAACAACGTAAAACTGCAATATGCCCTTTTCGGGAAAATCGGGCAGTTTCGGCATTTCTTCCAGATTTATCTGAGCCATGAAAAACATGGGATTGCCGTTTTCATCTTTCGGATAATCTTCCGCTTTTTCAAGATACGGACAGCCCCCTATTTTACTTTCCCAAGGCTTTGTTTCACAAGGCACAAACTTTATTTCATTACACGGTTTATATGTACTTTCCAATTTTTCTCTGAATTTTTCAAGCTCTTTCGGAAATTCCATGAAAATCACTCCTCCAAATTTATACAACTATTATAATTTTTTCTCATACCATTGTCAACTGTTTTTCAAAATCAAAAAAAACAGAACAGAATATTTTTCAATTCTGTTCTGTCATTGAAATTTTAGCCTTTGAGGATTGCACCCTTATCCGCTGATGTGACAAGTGCCGCATATCTTGCAAGATAGCCTGTCTTGATTTTAGGCTCATTCGGTGTCCAGCCTGCACGCCTTGCGGTAAGTTCTTCTTCACTGACTTTTACGTTTATCTTGTTTGCATTGATGTCAATTTCAATAATATCGCCGTCTTTTACAAGTCCGATAGGACCGCCTGCCGCCGCTTCGGGCGAAACGTGTCCGATTGACGCACCCCTTGTTGCACCCGAAAAACGTCCGTCTGTAATGAGTGCAACGGTACTTCCCAAGCCCATACCCATAATCGCACTTGTGGGATTGAGCATTTCTCTCATGCCCGGACCGCCTTTGGGACCTTCATAACGAATGACTACGACATCGCCTTCCACGATTTTACCGCCTGTAATAGCCGCCATAGCGTCCTCTTCACAGTCGAATACCTTTGCAGGACCGGAGTGTTTCAGCATTTCGGGAGCAACTGCCGAACGCTTTACTACACAGCCGTCGGGAGCAAGATTTCCCCTCAATACAGCGATACCGCCCGTTGTACTGTACGGATTTTCAACAGGTCTGATAATATCGGGATTTTTATTGACGACACCTGCAATATTCTCTGCAACGGTCTTGCCCGTTACCGTAATCAAATCTGTTTTCAGCAAGCCGAGCTTGTTTATTTCATTCATAACGGCATAAATGCCGCCTGCCTCGTTCAAATCTTCCATGTAAGTTCTGCCTGCAGGGGCAAGATGACACAAATTCGGTGTATGTGAACTGATATCATTTGCTATATCAAGATTAAGTTCAATACCGCATTCATGTGCGATTGCAGGCAAGTGCAGCATACTGTTTGTACTGCAGCCCAGAGCCATATCCATTGTCAAGGCATTTCTGAAAGCGTCCTCTGTCATGATGTCACGGGGCTTGATGTCTTTTTCAAGCAGTTCCATGATTTTCATGCCGGCACGTTTGGCAAGCTGGATTCTTTCGGAATAAACTGCCGGGATAGTGCCGTTGCCACGGAGAGCCATGCCAAGAACTTCCGTCAGGCAGTTCATGGAGTTAGCCGTGTACATACCTGAGCATGAGCCGCAGCTCGGACATACTTTATTTTCATATTCATTCAGTTCTTCATCGGTGATTTTGCCCGCATTGTATTTTCCTACGGCTTCAAACATACTGGAAAGGCTTGTTTTGCAGCCCTGTACACGTCCTGCCAGCATAGGTCCGCCGCTGACAAAAATCGTCGGGATATTCAGTCTTGCGGCTGCCATGAGCAGTCCGGGGACATTTTTATCACAGTTCGGAATCATGACAAGAGCGTCAAAAGCGTGTGCCAATGCCATGCACTCTGTAGAATCCGCTATCAAATCACGGGTTACAAGAGAGTATTTCATGCCCTGATGTCCCATGGCGATACCGTCACATACGGCTATTGCAGGGAATACAACGGGATTGCCGCCTGCCATGGCTACGCCTGTTTTAACGGCATTGGTGATTTTATCGATATTCATGTGACCGGGTACAATTTCATTATAGGAGCTTACAATGCCTATGAGTGGCTTTGCAATTTCCTCATCCGTCATGCCGAGTGCATGGAGGAGTGACCTTTGGGGTGCACACTGCACACCTTTTTTCATTTTATCGCTTTTCATTTCAAAAACCTGCTTTCATAAAAAAATATATAGTCTATTATAGAATTTTATCATCTCAATGTCAACAATAAAATTGTCATTCCGAAAGTGTTTTCCGGAATGACAAAGAGTTTATCTTACATAATTGCGTTCTGGATAGCTGAAATTGTATTTATTCTTTTCGCCGTCATTTTTGTATTCGCCATAGAAAAAGATTTCAAGTTCATCGATTCTTCTGTAAAGGAGTCCCCATACATTCCCCACTCCCACACGGGTAAACTGCGTCATGTTGTCGACAATGGTATTTCTGTTCATATTCCTGATATCTTTCACATCGGAACCGCCGTAATATACCGAGGAGAATTTCTTGAACTCCGTACCGAAATCATAGCTGTACATCCAGTATGCACCGAGGTTATATCCGAAGCTGACAAGGGCATCAAACTGCTGCTGACTGCACTTCAGCTTATAGTCGGAGAAGAAAGTATTCAGTACGGAAGTGATATCGCCGTGATTGAGTTTATTGATCAGCAGGGCATTGGCTTCTTCAGCTATCATGTTGTTATAGAAAGCGTTGCCCTCACCCATGACACAGCCGTATCCCACAGTGAGATTGCACGGTGAAAGAGAATCATCCGTTATTTTTGAAACAAAACCCTCTTTTTCACGGAGAAAGCCTATCAGATTATCTGTCACATAATGCGTTCCGAGATATGACGCTGAACTGCTTCTGTTGCTGACATAAAAATCGCCCTTTGCATCCTGACAGGTACTTTCCTTGCCGCCGATGGTCGCATATGCCGTTGTGGTAAAATGTCCCTCATTTGACGGCGTATAGGAGGCTGTCCAGATATATCTGCCGTCTTTTTCGGTTTTCGAGGCCTGCACATAAACCGAACTGTTTCCGTTATCCACTTTGAAACGCAGTGATGAAACCGTTTTATCCGTCACAGCCAAAAGAGTAACAGACTGACCGGTTTTTGCCAGATTCGGAGAATTATACGCAGCCCTTACGGGTGCGGCATTATTGACTGTCACAATACAAACTGCCCTGTGACCGTTGCTGTCGGAATATGTGATAGCTGCCTTGCCCGCATGATTGGCATGAACAGTGCCGTTTGAAACGGTCGCCACATAGCTGTCACTTGTATTCCATGAAGAACCGTTTTCTCCTACAAGAATGAAATCCTGTCCGGCTGCCAGACTGAATGTACCTGCCGATATGTAAAGATCACCTTTTGATACGCTGCTGACTTTGACATTACACTTTGCCGTGATTTTTCCCGTTGAATCGGAAACGGTGATCACAGCCGTACCTGCCGAAAGACCGCTGATCTTTCCGCCACGCACACACGCTACATTGGCATTGCTTGATGACCATTTCAAAGTCATGGAGGAATCCGATTTATTCGCCGTAATCACAACACTTGAACCGACATTCACGCTGACACTTGTACTTGAAAGCGAAATGGAATCCTTACTCTTTACCGTCACTTTACATACAGCCGTTACAACGCCTGTGGAATCCATTGCGGTAATATTTGCCGAACCGGCCGCAACTGCCGTTACTTTGCCGCTGTTGTCAACCTTTGCAATATTGGTATCTGAAGATTTGAACTTGATGTTTTTACTGTTATTATTGGCAGTTGCCCTGAGAGTGAAGCTTTCACCCTGTGTGAGTGTTTTTGACGTTTCGGAAAGCGTTATTTTCGTAAAATCCGTTTTCACGGCTGTGATGGTACATTGAGCCGTCTTTTTGGTTTTGGAGTCCGTTGCGGTGATCACCGCACTGCCTGCCGCAACCGCTGTCACTTTGCCGTTACTGTCGACCTTTGCCACTTTGGTATCGGAACTTTTCCATGTGACCGTACCCTGATTATTTGACGTTTTGAGAGTATATGTCGTTCCGACGGCAATCTTTCTGTAACTTACCGACAGCTTCATTTCCAGTGCAGGTGCAGCGGATGTCTGAGTGGATGCCGGTGCCGTATACGTCACATAATCCGTACACATATATCCCACAGTGCCGTCAGGAAGCCTGATATAAGCCCATGAACTGCCTGCATATCTGATAATGTCCACTTTCGTGTTTTTCGGAACAGTCTTAATGAGAGAATAATCTGTACTTGGTCCTTTTCTGACATTCACATCAGTCGTTGTATATCCGTCTGTGATGATATCGAGATAATCTGCCGAGCTGTATCCCACAGTGCCGTCAGGAAGTCTGATCCTGAGCCAGTCAGGATTTGACCTGTCAAGCACAGTAACTTTTGTATTTTCGTCTATTACTGTGATAACACCGTAACCCATGCCCGTACCGCTCCTGAGATTGAGATCGGCTGTTGTTTTGGCATAGACGTTTTCTGCAGCAAATGCGGTCACCGAAAATACACTTGACGATGCCGTGACAAGTGCCGCACATGACAGCACTGCGAAAATTTTTCTGAAATTCATTGGTATGCATCTGCTACTCAAAATATGGACAAATATACCCATATTGAGAAAATTCCTGTTTCA
>CAMHPW010000068.1 GCA_946187095.1 uncultured Clostridia bacterium
GATTATTTCGGAGATGACCGCACGGTTGACTGGCAGATCAAACTTTTGCGTAACAAACTCGGAAAATATCGTGAATATATTCATACGATACGAGGGGTGGGATATAAATTTGAAACTTAAAACAAAATCGTTCGGTTTCAGATTGTGGAGTTACTTTGCACTTTTCACGGCTCTGATATTCACGGTGTTATGGCTGCTGCAAACCGTGTTTTTACAGAATTTTTATGACAGCATGGTGATCCGCAATACAAAATCGGCTGCCGAAAAAATCATTGCCGACGGCAAAAACGAAAATATCAATAACGAGATAGACGAACTGACACACAATAACTCTATACTTGTGTATATTACCGATACAAACGGAAATATCCTGTATAATTCAGATGAATTCAGCGGTATGAAAAAAAGAGGCATTTCAGCCGAAAATGACGAAATGCATGGGAAAAAATACGGCAAGCATCAGGGCGGATACCGTTCTTTGCCTGACGGCTACGGAGAATTTCTTGAAAAGCTGAGTGAAAATCATATTCTGGAAATGCAGTCGGAAAATTATTATATTTACGGTTCCTATATCGACTATTACAATACGGAGGAAACAGCCGTTTTGTATGTCGGTGCAGCGATAGATGCCGTCGGTGCGTCCGTCACGATCATCAGCATACAGCTTGTCTGGGTAACGGCTTTATCCGTTGCAGTAGGATTTGTATTGTCATGGTTCATTGCAAGGCGTTTTTCCGTTCCCGTGGGGATTCTTTCCGAAAAGGCAAAAAAATTGGGCGAAAAAGACTATTCCGCCGAATTTCAAAAAGGTTTCTGCACAGAGCTTGACGAACTGAGCAACACTCTTGACAAGACAAATAAAAAACTGAATGAATCCCGTGATTTTCAAATGGAACTGCTTGCCAATGCATCACATGATTTAAGAACTCCCCTGACAATGATAAAAGGCTATGCAGAGATGATACGGGACATTTCATGGGAAGATGAGAAACAATGCAGTGAAGATGTGGCGGTCATCCTTAAGGAAGCCGACAGACTTACGGCTATTGTGAATGAGATCATGGAATATTCCGAACTGAAAGCCGATGACAGTACCAAAGACTTTGAAAAAATCAATATCAGTCAGCTCGTAAACCGAACAGCCGTTTCCTTTGAAAACCTGAAAAAAACCGACGGTATTATTGTTGAAAAGGATATCGAAGAAAATATTTTTGTCAGCGGAAATGAAAGCCGTCTGGAAAGGGCTTTGTATAATCTCATGGATAATGCCGCACGCTATACAGGGGACAGCAGGAAAATAAAAATTTCCCTGACCGCCGAGAACGGCAGGGCTGTTTTGTCGGTCAGGGATTACGGAAACGGCATACCCGAAAATGAACTTGCCAATATCTGGGACAGATACTATACAACACGCATGAGAAAAGGCAAAGGCGTTTCGGGACTGGGGCTTGCCATCGTCAAACAAACCGCCGAAATTCACAATGGAAATTGCCATGCCGATTCAGAACAGGGAAAAGGCAGTAATTTTGTGATAGACTTGCCCCTAAAATAACGTGAGTTCGATGGAAAAATTCGGATTTGAGAATCTATGCGGCTGTCGCTGCATTTAACCTCTCCGCCTCGCTACGCTCGGCACCTCCCCTGAAATCAGGGGAGGCAAGCCAACTTTTTGCCTTGCGGTCAGTTGATGACTTGTGGAAGTCACTCTTGCCTCTCCTTCGTAAGGAGAGGGGAACCGCCGCCGCAGGCGGTGGTGGAGAGGTCGGGGACTTGCGAATATTG
Organism: uncultured Clostridia bacterium; assembly: GCA_946187095.1. Taxonomy (GTDB): domain Bacteria; phylum Bacillota; class Clostridia; order Oscillospirales; family Acutalibacteraceae; genus UBA1213. Next base: position 1,783 of record CAMHPW010000068.1, read on the forward strand.
TGCAGTTTCACAAAGAATTCGGAATTTGCTCATTTACAGATGTAAAGTAACTTACACCACAATCAAAAACATTGTATGCCGTTTATTATATCATCGGCAGAAAGTTTTTTAATATTCAGATTTCCTATATCGACAGTTGATGAAACCGCCATTGATTTATTTTCAAAAATCCCATAACTGAAATAATATGTTGTTCCATTGACGGAAATATGATTTGTTTCGGGATATATTTCGGGAAAAGATACAGAGGAATACAGCCCTGTACCTGTCGCTTTCAGAATGCTCTCTTTGATACTCCACAAAATATGAAACCGTGTGACAGGCTCGGAGCTGATCCATTGAAGCTCCTGCTTTGTAAAAATATGCTCTGCAAGATACAAATTATCTTCATTGATTTTTTCTATGTCAACACCTGTTTCATTCTCACCGAATACAAGTGCCGCACAGTTTCCCGAATGAGATACATTGAAAAATATACCGTTTTTTGCATAAGGCTTGCCATACTCCGAAATGTATATCTCACTTTCACTGATATGTGCCCATGATATGAGCAGTCCCGCACCCGTACACATCAGTCTGTCATCAGCTTTCAAATACCTTTCCGCCTTTTTCATGCGTTCGGAAAAAAGCTGATAACAAACTGTTTCGGGTATCAACTGTGTTTCCCTGTTTTCCAGAATGTAAATATCCATTATCTTTTCAGGTTGTCCGTCTGGAAGAATAAAAATCCTTTCAGGGCATTGATGAAACTGCTGACATACTTATCCGTACTTGCATTCCAGAAAAATCCGTTTCTTGCCAGTATCTGTGTCGTATAATGCGAACTGAACGGCAGAGCGGTTATTTTTTTGCCGTGAGCCGTGTTCATATAGGCGGTCATACTCGAAAGAATCGCCGCTTTATCAGCGTCTTTCTGTGCCTCATTCAATGTGTGTGCGAATTCCTCATACTCCACTAATCTGATATTCATGCCGTTTTGATTCATCTGACGAATAATATCCCCCAACGGCAGTGTATGATTATTCACGGCATTGAATACACAACATTCTTTCGGCGTATGTGAAAGTTTGAGAAACGCTTCACAGGAAGTGTCGATTGGTCCCATGCAGACCTGATTTTCAAGCATACTGTACGGGAAACACCCTAAAATACAGTAGGAACGCAGTCTGCCCATGAAATTATTTGTAAGGAAGTTGATCTGGAATTCACCGTCGGATTCCCTTGCGGCAAGCGTACCTACACGGATCACTTTCGCATCAAGTCCGTCATTTGCAACTGCTTCCAGCACCATTCTCTCCCCCATCAGCTTTGATGAAGTATATTTGTTATCAAGCGTCTGACCGTAATAAAGCGTCTGTTCATCAAGTGAAGTTTTGCTTAATTTCTTCATATCGTCAGTCGTACCCGCAACCGATACCGTTGAAAAATGTATGAGTCTTGCACCGATTTTTTTGCACAGCTTTACACAGTTGACCGCACCGCCCACATTGATATCTTCAATATCCGTACCGCTTGAAAAATGCTTTACATTTGCCGCACAGTTGAATATAGTATTGATCGGCAGTTTCTCAAACTGCTCAAAGAATTTGTAATCCGTCACATCACCGTCAAAAACTTCCACACGGTTTTGTATCTGTTCTTCAAATTTTTCTCCGAAATAGTAGAACATCATATTGAAAAGTCTTTCTTTTGCGGTTTTATAACGACCTTTTCTCACCATACAATAAGCCGTGCCGCTTTCTTCCGTGAGATATTGTGCAAGCAGGTGTGCACCCATATATCCCGTTGCACCCGTCAGCATGATATTTCCGATATCTCTTTTTTCACCTTTGAGGAAATTCTCAATGGTATTTTGGGAAAGCAGTTCATTTATTTTGGTATAGTCATAATCATCAAAGTCAAACAGCTTGCCTGTTTCCGCCGTTACCTCACCCTTGCCGAAAAGTTCCGCCAATGCACGAGGAGTGGAATATTTGAAAATATCACCGTAGGTGATCGGATAACCATGCTTCGACGCATCTAAAACGACAGACGTCACAATCAAAGATGTTCCGCCTATTTCAAAGAAATTATCCGTTGCACCCACACGGTCAAGTTTGAGAGTTTTTCTGAAAGATTCGCAGAAAAATTCCTCTGTTTCATTGACAGGAGCAGCATACTCTTCCAACGTAACGGGAACGGGTTCGGGCAATGCTTTGATATCGGTCTTTCCGTTGGCTGTCATAGGCATTTCGTTCATCTGCAAATACGCCGTAGGCACCATGTAATGTGTCAGGTGCTTTTTCAGTTCGGCACGCAGTTTTTCTATATCTATCTCTTTATCCGCTGTAAAATACGCACAAAGATTATCCTGACCGTTTATCTTTCTGATGACAACAGCGGATTTCTTGATATGCGGCTGCTGTTCCATCAAGCCCTCTATTTCACCGAGTTCGATACGAAGTCCACGCAATTTCACCTGATTGTCCAGCCTGCCGAATATCATAACATTTCCGTCTTTATCCCATTTGGAATAGTCACCCGAACGGTACACTTTTTCTCCGTTGAAATCAATGAATTTTTCAGCGGTCATCTGTTCGAGATTTTTATATCCCTTTGAAACGCCTGCACCGCCTATATACAATTCGCCTATCACTCCATAGGGGGCAATATCCCCGAATTTATCAATGATAAATTCTTTGTAATTCAATAAAGGTCTGCCGACGGATATATATTCCGCATGGTTGATTTCGGCAGCATTGCATGAAACCGTTATTTCCGTCGGTCCGTAAGTATTGATAATGCGGGCATTCGGTGCAGCGGCTTTTATCCTGTCACGAAGGGAAAGCGGATAGCCCTCACCACCCGACATGATGACTTTACAGTCTGCCAAAGCCTTTCCGAAAGGCTCATAATCCATATACTGACTTAAACGTGACGGCGTTGCATTGATACAGTCAACTTTATATTCATTCATCAATTTGGCAAGCTCTCTCGGATCATTCATCTGGTTATCACCCGCAAATACAAGTGTTTTTCCGTTGCAGAGCGTGACGGCGTGTTCCTTGAAAGACATATCAAATGAAACCGTTGTAACGGACAAGTAAACATTCACTTCATTTTTCACGGCATAAACATGACGGTTGGCAGGGTGCGGATTCAGATAATTGCAGATACCCCTGTGTGTCAGCATAACGCCTTTAGGTTTTCCTGTAGAACCTGATGTATATATCATATACGAAAGTGAATTGTCATCTATCTTAATATCGGGATTGCCAATGTTTTCACCTGTTGTTATTTCAGAAACATCTATCGCCTTTTCAATAGGATAATCCGAAAGTTTATCGCTTGTCGTGATGATATAGGAGGCTTCGGAATCCGTTATGATATGATTTATCCTGTCGGCAGGATATTGCGGATCACATGGGATAAATGCCGCCCCTGCTTTATTCACGCCGAACATACACGCAAAGAAACTTGATTTTCTCGGAAGTAAAATGGCAACGCTGTCGCCTGTTTTGATACCCTTTTCAATAAGGTTGTTGGCAACGATATTCGCCTTTTCGTTCAGTTCACGGTATGTCAACGCTGTATCTTCGGCGATAAGTGCCGTTTTATCGGGTATTTCGCTTGCCTGACGTTCCAACAACTGATGTAACAAACAGGGCTTTATTTCCGCCAGACATTCCGCTGAAAATCCGTTTAATACTTTTTTCTGTTCATCGGGCATGGCAAGGGCATTTTTTACCGTGTCTGCACCGTTTTCAATTAAATTGAGTGTATGGAGAACTTGCGAAAGGAAGTTTTCGGCAACCTTATCTTCAAACAGTTCATCGGAATATTGCAGAGTGATTTTCAGGTCATTTTCCCCACGACGCATGACAATGCCGAAATCACGGCTCATTTTCTGCAAAGGTGAATACAGTGATACACGCAGACCGTTATTTTCAATGACAGTCGGCTTATGCAGGTAATTGACGCTTACATCAAAAATCGGATTACGGCTTTCATCACGCTGTTTCACGAATTCCGCCACTATATCCTCAAACGGCAGAGATGCACCGTAAGTCGCATTCCTGACAGCATTGCTGACATTGGAAAGATATTCCGAAATCGTTTCATTTCTCGGTACACGGATACGCACGGGAGCGGTATTGACAAACATTCCGATCACATTTTCAGCTCCCGACGGACGCATATTGGCAGGAATACCCAATACAACATCTTCCGAAACGGTATATTTTGCCAATGCCATGGAAACGGCTGAAAAAATCAGTTCAAATTCCGTCACACCGTAATTTTTGGCAGTATCACCGATACTATTCAGTTTATCTTTGTCAAGTTCGTATACAATTTCCTTGTTGGAAAGAGGGTGAATTTTCGGACGCTTGTTTTTTATTGGCGAAATTAATCCTGATAATAAAATCAAAAAAAATAACAAAAAAATTAAATTAACAGAAGA
>CAMHPW010000069.1 GCA_946187095.1 uncultured Clostridia bacterium
AAATCAAACAGTAATTTCAAAAAATATCTTGAAAAAATACGGAATATATTATATAATCAATCATTGTGAGAAGGGGTTTGAGTTTCAGAGTCCCTCCAAAGCGATTTTTACGAACCACTCATTAAAGAGTTAAGGCATACGGACAGCCGGGTTCACTGCCGATTGGTGGGTTTATCCACTTTATTGATTTTATACTTTCGTTTTGATAAGTCGGTTGTCGGATAATCAATGCAGAATATCCTGTTATACAGACTTATGAAACGGTCAATAAGAGTAGTAAAAGTATTTGTTGCTATATAGGCTCTGCGTACCCTTTTATCTGATGATGTGTGGTTATCGGTTTTCCGAAAAAGAATTTTTTCGGGTATTTATGGCAATCACGAATATCACCGAAAAATTTACGCAAGCTGTCTGTTGGGTCAGTTTGCGTTTTTTTGTGCTGAGGTTTATTATGGGAGAAGAAAGAAAACTTAATCAAAATCATGCCCCTATTTATGAGGCACTGGAAAATTTTCGTAAGATGCGTGTTGTGCCGTTCGATGTTCCCGGACACAAACACGGCAGGGGAAATCCTGAACTGACTGAATTTCTGGGAAAACAATGTGTAAGTATTGATGTCAACAGCATGAAACCGCTGGATAACCTTTGTCACCCTGTTTCTGTCATCAAAGAGGCAGAACTGCTTTGTGCGGACGCATTCGGTGCTTATCATGCTTTTCTGATGGTAGGCGGAACAACCAGTTCCGTACAGAGTATGGTGTTATCGGTCTGTAAGCGTGGCGATAAAATCATACTGCCACGGAATGTTCACCGCAGTGTGATTAATGCGTTGGTGCTTTGCGGTGCAATTCCTGTTTATGTCAATCCCGAAGTGGATACAAAGTTAGGAATATCTCTTGGTATGAAAAGGGAACAGGTAGCCAAAGCGATTGAAGAAAATCCCGATGCGGTTGCGGTTTTAGTCAACAATCCCACCTATTACGGAATATGCAGTGATATGAAAGCGATTGTTGCCATGGCACACAAGGCAGGTATGTATTGTCTTGCTGATGAAGCACACGGAACACATTTCTATTTTGGTGAAAATATGCCGATATCTGCGATGAAAGCGGGAGCAGATATGGCTTCTGTTTCCATGCACAAAAGCGGAGGAAGTCTTACACAGTCCAGTCTTTTGCTGATGGGAAAGAATGTCAATGCAGGACACGTCCGTCAGATTATCAACCTGACACAGACAACATCAGGAAGTTATTTACTGATGTCCAGTCTGGATATCAGCAGACGTAATTTAGTACTGCGTGGCAGGAAAGTCTTTGCCAAAGTAGTAAATATGGCGGAATATGCCCGTGAGGAAATCAATGCCATAGGAGGCTATTACGCTTTCGGAAAAGAACTCATCAACGGTAATTCCGTTTTTGACTTTGACCCGACAAAACTGAGTGTTCATACCAGAGATATCGGTCTGGCAGGCATTGAAGTCTATGACATTCTGCGTGATGAATACGATATTCAGATAGAATTCGGTGATATCGGCAATATACTGGCATATCTTTCCATAGGCGACCGCAGACAGGAACTGGAAAGACTGGTAAGTGCATTGGCAGAGATAAGACGCAGATATCAGAAAGACAGCAGTGGTCTGCTCAGTCAGGAATATATCGACCCCGAAGTGGTAACCAGTCCGCAGGAAGCCTTTTATGCCAAAAAGCACAGTGTTCCTCTCAGAGAAAGTGTTGGTTGTATATGCAGTGAATTTGTCATGTGCTATCCTCCCGGTATTCCGATTTTAGCCCCGGGAGAACGCATTACGCCCGAAATTCTTGACTATATTGAATATGCCAAATTAAAGGGCTGTTCCATGACAGGACCTGAAGACCCTGATATCTTAAATCTGAATGTTTTGGTGTAAGGAGTGTTTTTATGGAATTATGGTTCAGTGAGTTTCATGCTCCCGATGTCAAGCACAGTATCAAAGTAAAACGACATCTTTATTCGGAAACAAGTGACTATCAGCAGATTGATATTTTTGAAACCTTTGAGTTCGGACGTGTTCTTGCTCTGGACGGCGATGTTATGCTGACAGAACGTGATGAGTTCATCTATGACGAAATGATTACTCATGTTCCTATGTCGGTTCACCCGAATATCAGAGATATTCTGATTATCGGTGTGGGCGATGGCGGTGTTGTGGGACAGCTGACACGGTATAAAACGGTAGAACGCATAGACCTTGTGGAAATGGATCCATTGGTTCTTGACGCTTGCCGAAAATATCTGCCTGAAAATTCCAGTCAGCTCAACGACAGCCGTGTCAATATTTATTTTGACAATGCCCTGCGGTTTATCCGCCGTTGTAAGGAAGAATATGATTTGATTATTGTGGACTCTCCCGACCCTTTCGGCCCCTCAGAAGGCTTTTTTACCAGAGAATTTTATGGTATCTGTTACAATGCTCTGAAAAGTGACGGTATTATGGTAAATCAGCAGGGAAGTCCGTTTTATAAACACGATGCAGAAGCAATGAAAAGAAGTCATAAAAGAATTGCCAGCACATTTCCTGTCAGCAGGGTCTATCAGGCACATATTCCCACCTATGCGGCAGGATACTGGCTTTTCGGGTTTGCCAGCAAAAAGTATCACCCTATTGACGATTTGAATGTGGAAAAATGGCTGGCACTTCATCTGACAACCCAGTATTATACCACAAAACTGCATATCGGGTCTTTTTATCTGCCCGCATTTTTAGAGAGAATGTTGGAGGAGGTGGAACAGTCATGCTGAAACCCAATATTGAAAGTTTTATCGGCTGTGACAGTGATTATGAAAATGCCGATATTGTTCTTTTCGGAACGCCGTTTGATTCGACAACCAGTTTTCGTCCGGGAGCAAGGTTTGGTTGTTCGGCAATACGGCACGAAAGTTTCGGACTGGAAACATTCAGTCCTTATCAGAACAAGGATTTGACAGACTGCCGTATATTTGACAGCGGTGATTTGGAATTATGTTTCGGAAAAGCGGAACTGGCTTTGCAGGATATTGAAGACCGTGCGTCAGAGATTCTAAAAGATAACAAACTGCCTGTTATGATAGGCGGAGAACATTTGGTAACACTGGGTAGTGTGAGAGCAGTATACCGAAAATATCCTGATTTGCACATTATCCATTTTGATGCACACGCTGATTTACGCAACGATTATTTAGGAGCAGAATTAAGTCATGCCTGTGTCATGCGACGCTGTCATGATTTGTTGGGCGATAACAGAATTCATCAGTTCTGTATAAGAAGCGGAGAAAAAGCGGAATTTGTCTTTGCCGAAAAACATACAGATATTCATTTGTTTTCTTTTGACGGTCTTGACGAAGTGGTGGAATATTTGCAACAGTCACAGATACCCGTCTATTTTACGATTGATTTGGACTGTTTAGACCCGTCAGTTTTTTCGGGAACAGGTACACCCGAAGCAGGCGGTGTACCGTTCAGTCAGTTGCTGACAGCGTTAATCAAAGTCAGCAGAACCAACATTGTGGGAGCAGATATCAATGAGTTAGCCCCTATGTTAGACAGTAGCGGTGTATCAACAGCAGTTGCCTGTAAAGTTCTGCGGGAATTGCTGTTGGCTGTCAGTCACTGATATTCAGAATAAAGGAGATTATGTTAATATGAGCAGAGTTTTAGTAATAGGTTGTGGGGGAGTAGCGTCTGTTGCAATACAGAAGTGTTGTCAGGCGAGTGAAGTATTTCAGGAACTGTGTATTGCCAGCCGAACCAAGGCAAAATGCGACAGTCTTGCCGAAAAACTTTCCAAAAAAACAAAAACCAGAATTACCACTGCACAGGTTGATGCCGATGACGTTCAGCAGGTTATCCATCTTATCAATGACTATAAGCCCGATTTGGTAATGAATATCGCTTTACCCTATCAGGATCTTACCATTATGGACGCTTGTCTTGCCTGCAAAGTCAACTATATGGATACCGCCAATTATGAACCCGAAGATACAGACGACCCCGAATGGCGTGCCGTTTACGAAAAGCGTTGTCAGGAAAAAGGATTTTCCGCTTATTTTGATTACAGCTGGCAGTGGAATTATCGTGAAAAATTTGAGAAAGCAGGACTTACCGCTTTACTGGGCTGCGGTTTCGACCCCGGTGTAACACAGGCATATTGTGCCTATGCCTTGAAACATGAATTTGATACCATTGATACCATTGATATTTTAGACTGTAACGGCGGTGACCATGGTTATCCGTTTGCGACAAACTTCAATCCCGAAGTCAATCTGCGTGAAGTTTCCGCCCCCGGAAGTTACTGGGAAAACGGACACTGGGTAGAAATTCCGCCAATGAGTATCAGACGGGAATATGATTTTGACAGTGTAGGCAAAAAGGATATGTACCTTTTACATCATGAAGAAATTGAATCCCTTGCCGAGAACATTCCCGATGTACAGAGAATCCGTTTCTTTATGACTTTCGGACAGAGTTATCTTACCCATATGAAATGTCTGGAAAATGTGGGTATGTTATCCACAACACCTGTGCTTTTTGAGGGTAAGGAAATCGTTCCCATAAAATTTCTGAAAGCCTTATTGCCCGACCCCGCAACACTGGGTGAAAGAACTCACGGCAAAACCAATATCGGCTGTATTTTCACAGGAAAGAAAGACGGCAGGAAAAAGATTTATTCCATTTATAATGTCTGTGACCATCAGGAATGTTATCAGGAAGTCGGCAGTCAGGCAATAAGTTATACCACAGGTGTTCCAGCCATGTGCGGTGCTTTGATGTTGCTCAGCGGAAAATGGAATATGACAGGTGTGCATACTGTGGAAGAATTTGACCCCGACCCGTTTCTGGAAGCACTTTGTCAGTACGGTCTGCCTTACAGAGAAAATCACAGTCCCGAAATAGTTGACTGACGGAGGAGAAAGTATTGTCTGAATATTTAGCAGATAGCCGTAAGGTGTTTTCGGCACTGGACGGAGAAGACCCTATAACTTTATTTTCCGCTTTAAAGACCCCGTGTTATATTATTGACGAGGTACAGTTGCGGAAAAACGGTGAAATTCTCTGTAAGGTAGCAGAAAACACGGGCTGTAAAATATTGCTGGCACAGAAAGCCTTTTCCAATTATAATTTTTATCCTTTATTGGCGGAATATCTGTCGGGAACAGAAGCAAGCGGTCTTTTTGAAGCAAGACTGGGTTATGAAGAAATGCCTGATAAAGAAGTCCATGTTTTTTGCGGAGCTTACCGTGAAGACGAATTTGACGAACTGTTGCAATATGCCGACCACATTGTTTTTAATTCCCCTCATCAGCTGAAAAAGTTCGGCTTTTCGGCAAAGGAAAAAGGAAAAAGTATCGGGTTAAGAATTAATCCTGAATTTTCCACACAGGACGGACACGGGATATATGACCCTTGTGCATATGGCAGTCGTCTGGGAACAACACGCTGTCAGTGGGATACAGAAATGACTTCTGAACTTGTGGCTTTACTGGACGGTCTGCATTTTCATACATTATGTGAACAGAACGCTGACGATTTAGTCAGAACGGTAACCGCTGTAGAAAACAGGTTCGGGGATATTCTGCCCAAAATGAAGTGGCTCAATATGGGCGGAGGACATCACATTACCCGATGGGATTATGCTATTTCTTTACTGGAACGGTGTATTACCGATGTACAGAAAAAATGGAATGTGCAGGTTTATCTTGAACCGGGTGAGGCAGTTGCTCTGAATGCGGGATATCTTGCGACAAGAGTACTGGATATTGTGCAAAGCGGAGATATCTGCAATGCCATACTTGATGTCAGTGCCAGCTGTCATATGCCTGACGTTATCGAAATGCCCTATACACCGCCGTTGTATGGTGCTATGGCAGAAAAATCGGCACATTGTTACCGTCTTACCTGTCCTACCTGTCTTGCGGGTGATGTTATCGGCGACTATTATTTTGGTAAAGATTTGCATATCGGTGATATGTTGCTGTTCGGAGATATGGCAATTTACTCTACTTGTAAGAACAACACATTCAACGGTATGCCCTTGCCGAACATTTTCCGACTGAATGAAAACAGAATGTGCCGTCAGATTACGGATTTTGATTATTATGACTTCAAAATGAGATTGGGCAGCAAAAAATATTCATCGTCGGCTCGATGAGAATATATCATTTTCTGACAATAAATGGAGAGATA
>CAMHPW010000070.1 GCA_946187095.1 uncultured Clostridia bacterium
GATCAGTTTTCCGTCACGTTCAATGATTTCTTCAAAGCTCATTTTACTCATCGATTGCACCTATTTTTTTCAGCCTGATAATGACGTTAGCAACGTCCTTTTCAATTTCTTCATGGGGAGCGTCATATTGCTCTGCCATTTTATCAGCGATCTTCTTTTCAGTTGTATTTTCTTTGAGAAGATCCAATATGATACCGAGAGTTTCATTTCCCTGCACAACGCCTGAAAATCCTGCATCAGCCGTAGGAACGACTACGGTTTCCTTTCCTGTTTTATGCACGAGAAAATTTTTATTGAGTTTCATATTCATATTCCTTTCATGGTGTGATAGGCAAGCTCCGCCGCAGATATCTCCATATTACAGCCAAGCCGCCAGAAAGTGATATATTCCGTCATTTTGTCAATGAGTTCCAGTGTCTTGGCAAGTGCCGCACTGTCTGACGGACGGTAGACCTGCTGCAGAAGCATCGGATAGGCTTCTGCCTTTGATATTTTTCGGATATGATTTTTTTCCGAGCGTTCAAGTATGCAAACGGATTTGAGCGGAACGGAAATATTTTCACCGAGACGGTGCTTGCCATTGTAGGGAGTACCGAATACCGTGACACCGCTTTGACCGACACGGATCAGCGGTTTATCATCATTTACCATGACGGCACGGCTGCCAAGCAGTTCACGCCAGAGTCTTGTATGTGTCGATTTGCCTGTTCCGCTTTTAGCCGTGAACAGATAAGCCTGACCGTCAACGGAAATTGCCGAACCGTGAAACAGAAATGTATCAAATTCGGGTATTTTTTCCGCTATTTTCCGATAGACAGCCAGTTCTTCCAGATAACTGTCTGACCAATTCCGAACCGTCCGCCCTTCCAGTATATCGTTTTTTTCTGATTTTCGCCGTTCATATTCAATATCAGTATGGGAAATGGCAACAGAAAAATCAGGAATACCCTCACATGAATAGTCACGGCAGTATTCATGCACTTCATCGTACAAAGAGTCGACTTGTACGGTCTTATCGGCAAATCGATAGATACCTGTCATATTCTCACTCCTCAACATATTCCAAGAGTATTATACACCATTTCCGGAAAAAAGCAAACAGTATAATTTGTGACGAAAAAGCATCAGATTTATTCGGTGATTTGAACATTTTTTTAAAAGAAGTGAGAAAATAATAATTGATATTGACATATATTTTTTGTAACGATATAATTAAATCAACAGTTTTACACTGAAAAATTTTATTAAGGAGGAAAAAAAATGAAAGGCAAACTGAAACGCATTTTTTCTGCTTTTTTGAGTGCGACGGTAGTAACATGCACACTGCCGGTGGCAGTTGTCACGACTTCGGCAGAAAGCCCTGATCCGTACCAGTGTGATGCACAGAGTATCGCCAACATTCAGGACGGTGTCATTCTTCACTGTTTCGACTGGAAGTACACGGATATCAAAGCAGAACTGCCCCAAATTGCAGCAGCAGGCTTCAAGTCGGTACAGACATCTCCCGCACAGCCCGGCTGCGGCATTGACTCTTCCATCTGGTATTGGCTCTATCAGCCGCTGGATTTCCATGTCAAAGCAAACGACCTCGGCACAGCAGCCGAATTGGAAGACCTTTGTACAGAAGCAGAAAAATACGGTATCAAAGTCATTGTTGACGTTGTTTCCAATCATCTGGCAGGTGATCACACTTATATCACCAATGATTTCAAAGACAGCACCTATTGGAGATCGGGAGGAAGCTACAGCGGACGTCAATCTGACATTTACAAAGATCTTGGAATGCCTGACATCAAGTCAGAAAATGAAGATGTCTACACGGCAGTAAAAAACTATGTTCAGGAACTGAAAGATCTTGGTGTTGACGGTATCCGCTGGGATACTGCCAAGCATATCCAGCTTCCGAGTGATGACGAATGTCAGTTCTGGCCGCAGGTCACATCTGTTGAGGGAATGTATCACTACGGAGAAATTCTCGGACTGCCCAAAGAAAATGATATCAACAAAATGAAAGAGTATGCCAATTATATGAGCGTTACCGACAGCGGATACGGCAGTGCTCTGAGAGAGGCTTTCAACAGCGGAACAGTTCCAAACATAAGCGGCAATCTGGCAGATCAGGAAATCAGCAGCATCAAGCTTGTTTATTGGGGTGAAAGCCATGACACATGGTCTAACAACAAAGACTGGGGATATTCCAATGAAATGCCGCAGAATGTCATTGACAAGGCTTATGCCATCGCTGCAAGCCGCAATGGTGCAACCGCACTGTATTTTTCACGTCCCGAATACAGATATAAAACAAATATCATGGCAGGCGTAAAGGGAAGTACTCACTTTGCCAGTGCCGAAGTAGCTGCTGTCAATCATTTCCATAATGCAATGGCAGGAACAAGTGATTATTACTGTACAAAAAGTGATAACTCGGTTGCAGCAGTATGCCGCCCCAACGGTGCAGTTGTGGTTAAAGCAGTGGGCGGAAATGCATCTGTTGATATTACCAACGGCGGAAATACAACGGTCGCAGGCACTTACATAGACCAGATAACCGGAAATGAATGGACTGTTACGCAAGGTTCTAACGGCAATATCGGACGCATTACAGGTACAATCGGAGAAACAGGCATAGCCGTACTTTACAACAAAACGCAATACCCGAATATAACTGCTTTGAGTTCTTCTTCGACAAGCACTCAGACAACAGGCACACTGTATTTCGATAATACCAATTATGGCTGGAGCAGTGTCTATGCGTATGTCTATGATGGAATGGGAACTGCAAAAAACGCCAACTGGCCCGGCAAGGCAATGACATATGATTCACAGACAGGCTTGTATAAACTTGAAAATGTCAATAATTACAATGGCAATGCAAGAGTTATTTTCACGCAGGAAACGACAACTGCCAACAGATATCCTGCCGATGGTCAGCCGGGTATGGATTTCCCCGAAGGAGATATGATCCTGACCAAGATTGACGGTATTGTTGCATGGGACAAGTATAAGCCCGAAACAGCACCTGTTTCAGGCAGCGTATCGGCAACGGCTGATTCCGATACATTTACAGATACGCTTGAAGTGACTCTCCATGCAAACGGTGTAACAAACCCGATTTATATGACATCTGACGGCGGTTACGGCTCATTTACAGACGGTCAAGTAATCACCATCGGTAATGCATCTACACCGACAGGGGAATTGAAAGTCGCTGTAAAAGGTCTGAAATCCGACGGCACAATGGCATCTCAGATTTACACATTCACAAAAATAAGAGACAATATATCTGATACAACTCTCTATTTCGACCTTTCAAACCACACCGGTTGGGATAGTGCAGATGCCCGTTTTGCGGCGTATGTCTTCAACAGTGCGTCAGAAAATGAATGGTTCGATATGACCGCAGCAGATGGTGCTGACTATACTTATTCGGTGGAAATTCCGTCAGATACATGGAACAATATTATTTTCTGCCGCATGAATAGAGCCACAACCGAAAATAACTGGGATAACAAATGGGGACAAACGGTTGACCTTACGATTCCGACAGACGGCAAAAACCGCTTTGTTATGAATGCCAATAAAGTCGGCGGTGACGGCAATGACAAGGATAAATATGACGGCACATGGGACACTTATACTCCTTCGGAACATACCCATACTTACGGTACTCCGTCATGGACATGGTCACCTGACCACAGCACTGCAACAGCAGTCTTTGCTTGTACCCATCCCGGCTGCAGCGAAACCGTTTCACACAATGCAGACAGCATAACACCGTCCGTTTCAGACGGAACGATCACCTATACTGCCTCCGTTGTTGTTGATAACAGTCCGTATACCAATCAGACTCAGGGCGATTACAACGATGAGATCAGCAGCCGTGAGGCTTATCAAACACTTTCTTCCGATGCGGATAAAGAGCTTTACCGCCGTATCTTCACATTTGCCAAAAGTGTTGTCAACGGCGACCAGACTTCTTCAGCATTTACTTTTAGCTGTAACAGTTTTCCGCTGACATGGACTGATACTGAACTCGGACTGTCATCGGGAGCAAGCAATGATGAACTGTTAAATGGAGTAAAAGCAAAGCTGTCCTCATTCTTTGACAAAAGCAAAGTAGTAAAGGCACTTCTGGCAGACTGTCCCTATGAGCTTTACTGGTACAATAAGAGTGTATCAGGTGCATTCTCATTAGGTTATAGTTTGAGTTACTATTGCTCATCATCAAACGGCACTTCAAGCATAACTCTGACTTCGGCTCCTCCGTTCACTGTCACAATGCAGGTTTCTCTGCATTATCAGAGTAACACCACAACGTCTTTTGATACTTCTAAAATCAATGCTGTAAAAAATTCCGTTCCTGCAGCAGCACAGGCTATCGTTGATCAATATGCCGATGTTTCCGACTATGAAAAACTCAAAGGATATGCCAACGAAATTTGTCAGGCTGTCACTTACAACGAAGATGCCAGAGACGGAAACGTCAATGCTTATGACCTTGATCCGTGGCAGTTGGTATATGTCTTTGATGATGAGAGTACGACCAATGTTGTCTGCGAGGGATATTCCAAAGCCTTCAAATATCTTTGTGACCTCACACAGTTCACCAACCCGCTTATAAAGTGCTATCTCGTTACAGGCGGATTGGTATTGGAAGACGGAAATGTCGGCGGACATATGTGGAATAACGTGACAATGGATGACGGCAATAACTATCTTGTCGATGTCACCAACTCGGACAGTGGAAGAAACTACGATTCATTCCTGCTCAACGGCGGTACTTTGGGTGAACATTATGACGGTTACTACACGATTAAAAATCGTCATGAGAATACTGATAAGTTATACCTTCAGTATGATGATAACAGTGTATGGGACAGCAGTATTCTCACATTGAGCAATACTGATTATGAACCTCAGACAGTCAGTACATACACTGTTATATGGCAGAATTATGACGGCACAATACTTGAAACAGATGAGAATGTAGCTGCCGGCAGCACACCGTCTTATGATGGTGCAACACCCACAAGACCAAGCACATTAACACATTCTTACACATTCAGCGGCTGGTCACCCGCAATATCAGATGTGACAGGTGATGTTACCTATACGGCTCAATTTACGGAAAATGCCATAGAAACGATCAATGTCACTGTTTACAACTTTATCAACTGGGACGATGTATATATCCACTATTGGAACGGCAACGGCGAAACTACATCATGGCCCGGTGTAAAGCTCACAGCTACAGACGGCGAGGATAACTTTACATTTACGGCAAGTGTTCCCGTTACAGCTACGAATATCATTTTCAACGATGGTGATCAAAGCGGCGGCGGTATCCATCAGACTTCCAGCATTGCCGATGGTATAACAAATGGTACAACATGGGCAGTTAGACTGAATAAAAGCGGTACAGAAGTAAAATACAGGGTGATTGATTCCGACTACTATCTTGTAGGATCAATGAACGGATGGACAATCAATACCGAAAATACTGCTTACAAATTTGAACCCAATAAAAATTCCGAAGGCGGTTTGGAGGAATACATACTTTCAGTCAATCTTTTTGTCAATGATCAATGTAAAGTAAAAAGTACCAACAATGTCTGGTTCCCGGACGGTGCCAACAACGACTATACTGTTCCTGCTACGGCACTGTATAATATCTATTTCCGTCCCAACGGCAATGGAGATGAAGACTGGCATTATAATTATTTCAACGCGAAAAACATGACACAATATACTGTCACTTTCAGCAACGATGGAGAGACTTCTTCACAGACCGTTTATTACGGTGAAACCGTAACAGCACCTGCAGAACCTGTTAAAGAAGGCTATACCTTTGCAGGATGGTATAACGGCGAAGATAAATATAATTTCGATACTGATACAGTTACATCGGATATCACTCTTACAGCAGTATGGTATAAAGATATTGTCATCAGTGAGATCGATATCAACGGCATCGTCACATCCAATATCGTTCATAAAGAGACATTTGAGGGATATTCTCTTCCGAATACACCGTATCTTGACGGCTATGAGTTCAATGGCTGGAAAATCAATGGCACACTTTATACAGCATCCAATGAAAGTGAAGCAACAGCATATGTGGCATCACTTATTGAAA
>CAMHPW010000071.1 GCA_946187095.1 uncultured Clostridia bacterium
GAAATATGCTTTTAAAAACCCGCCGTGAAGAGATCGACAAGGCAGTAGAACATATACTTGACTACATGGAAAATCTTCCTGTGAAAGTCTATTTTGAACTCATTTACAGCCTTGCCGGACATTCCGAACTCAAAGAGGGCAATTGCCGACACTCCCAATGATACGATCGAAGGCGGCTGTATCCTCAAAAACGGCGATATTGAAGAAAATATGAGTTTTTCTGCTGTCATCGCACAAAGACATGAGGAAATCGAGGATCTGATCAGCAAAGAGCTTTTCAAATAAAGGAGGATTTTGATGGAATACGAATTTTCTATCGGTTCTGTAAGGGCAAGGGAAAAAAGACTGCTTTCCTCCTCCGATATTGAACAAATGCTTGCTCTCAAAAGTGAAAAGGAACTTGTCAGATTCCTCAAAGACAAGGCGTTCGGTGACGGTGAAACCGTTGATGAATTAATTGAAAGCAATACAGAGATCATGTGGAAATATGTGAAAAGCGTTGCACCCGACATGAATCTGTTTGAGCCGTTCTTGATACAGAATGATGTGCATAATTTAAAGACGGTTTTAAAGGGAACTATGTCCGACAGGGATTATGAAAATTTACTGATAACCCCCTGCATGACGGATGAAAAAACGCTTGTATGGGCTGTCGAAAACAGACGTTTCGATAAACTTCCCGAATGGCTCGGAAATGCTGCCGATACAGCTTACGGCATCCTTGCCGAAACGAAAGACGCCCGTCTGAGCGATGCCGTCATAGACAAAGCCGTTATGCAGAAGCTGGTTTCCGAGAGCAAAAAAATCAAATCTGCATTTCTCAGGAAATACATTGAAAGGCTTGTATTCTTTGCGGAAATCAAGATCGCATTGAGAGCGGCTAAAATTTCCGCTACGGAAACTTATCTTGAACAGGCTTTATGCGACTGTGACGGTCTTGATATCCCGACACTCATCAAAACCACCGTTTCGGGTGAAAAGGATTTGATAAAATATCTTGAAAAGATTGATATACACGACTGCAAAAAGGCAGTTGAACTTTATCAGAAATCACCATCCGAATTTGAAAAATTCGTGGATGACGGTACGATGAAAATTGCCCATGAGCTTTGCAGATACGCCAATATCGGTCCCGAGCCGCTTTTAGGCTACTGCATGGGCTGTGAATTTGACAGGAAAACTGTCAATATCATTTCAGGCGGTATCAAAACCAAAACACCGCCCGATAAAATCAGAGAAAGGCTGCGTGTAAGCTATGGTTAAAAATATTGCCGTGATCGGCGACAGTGAAAGCATTAAAGGCTTTGGTGCAGTCGGAATAGATATGTTTATATGTGACGAACCTCTCGAATCGGGAAATTTATTCAAGCGAATTGCAGAAACAGATGACTATGCAATTATCTATATGACAGAGGAACTGTTTGAACTTTCGGCAAAGGAAAGACATAAATTTGCCGATAACGCCATTCCTGCTGTGATCCCGATACCGTCCGCTCAGGGCAACAGGGGTATCGGTCGGAAAAGACTGTCAAAGTTCGTGGAACAGGCAGTCGGTTCGGATATTCTCTTTGGAAATTGAGGTGTTTATATTTGACAAACGGAATTATTACAAAAGTCGCAGGACCTCTCGTTATCGCAGAGGGAATGCGTGATGCAAATATGTTTGACGTTGTGAGAGTCAGCAAGGAACGTCTGATAGGCGAAATTATCGAAATGCACGGCGACAGGGCTTCCATTCAGGTCTATGAAGAAACTTCCGGTCTCGGTCCCGGTGAAGCCGTGGAATCAACGGGGGCACCGCTTTCCGTTGAACTTGGTCCGGGACTTATCGGCTCTATCTATGACGGTATCCAGAGACCGCTGAGTGAAATAATGAAAGTTGCCGGCAACAGCCTTAAAAGAGGCGTTGAAGTGCCGTCACTCGACCACAAGAAAAAATGGCATTTTGTACCGACAGCCAAAAAAGGTGATCAACTCGTTGCCGGTGACGTTCTCGGAACTGTTAAAGAAACCAATGCCGTTGTCCATAAAATTCTTGTGCCAAACGGTGTACAGGGTACAATCGTCGATATTAAAGAGGGCGATTTCAATATCGATGAAACCGTTGCGATTATCGATGTCAACGGCAAAAAGAAAAATCTGGAAATGGCTGTAAGATGGCCTGTCCGTATCGGCAGACCGTACAAGAGAAAACTCTCCCCCGATATTCTTCTGACGACAGGTCAGAGAACCATTGATACACTTTTCCCGATAGCCAAAGGCGGTGTGGCAGCCGTTCCCGGTCCTTTCGGCTCGGGCAAGACCGTTGTACAGCACCAGTTGGCTAAATGGGCTGCTGCTGATATTATCGTATATATCGGCTGCGGTGAACGTGGAAATGAAATGACGGACGTTCTCAATGAATTCCCCGAACTGAAAGACCCCCGTACAGGCAATTCCCTTATGGAAAGAACGGTGCTTATCGCCAATACTTCCGATATGCCTGTTGCCGCCCGTGAAGCGTCTATTTATACAGGTATCACAATTGCAGAATATTTCAGAGATATGGGCTATACCGTTGCACTCATGGCAGATTCCACTTCAAGATGGGCGGAGGCTCTTCGTGAAATGTCGGGACGACTTGAAGAAATGCCCGGTGAAGAAGGTTATCCTGCCTATCTCGGCAGCCGTCTGGCTCAGTTCTATGAACGTGCAGGACGTGTCCTTATCAACGGCACTGACAATAAAGAGGGTGCCTTGTCCGTCATCGGTGCCGTATCGCCCCCGGGCGGTGACATTTCCGAACCTGTTTCACAGGCTACTCTCCGTATCGTAAAAGTATTCTGGGGACTTGATGCCAATCTTGCTTATAAACGTCACTTCCCTGCTATCAACTGGCTGACAAGCTATTCACTTTATACAGACCAATTGGAAGAGTGGTTTGCAGAGAACGCTTCCAAAGATTTCATGCAGCTTCGTGCAAGGCTGATGTCACTTTTGCAGGACGAATCCGAATTGCAGGAGATCGTCAATCTTGTGGGCATGGATGCTCTCTCCGCAACCGACAGGCTTAAACTCGAAACAGCCCGTTCCATTCGTGAGGACTATCTCCATCAGAATGCATTTGACTCCGTTGATACCTATACTTCCCTGAAAAAGCAGGTTCTTATGATGAGAGCAATCCTGCTCTGCTATGACAAATCCGTTGAGGCTCTCAAAGACGGTGCCGATACCGAACTTTTAATTGGAATGTCCGTGCGTGAACGTGTGGGACGTTTCAAATATGAAGATGAAAAGAATATCGACAGAGAATTTGAAGCCATCAGCACCATGCTTGAAAAAGAAATCAAAGACGTACTGGAAAGGAGTGAGGACTGATGCCAAAAGAATACCGTACTATACGAGAGGTCGCAGGTCCTCTTATGATGGTCAGTGACGTTGAGGGCGTTACCTACAATGAACTCGGTGAGATAGAACTTCCTGACGGCAGTATCAGAAGATGTCAGGTGCTTGAAATTGACGGTAAAAATGCCCTTGTACAGTTGTTTGAATCCGCCGCAGGCATTAACCTTGCCCATTCCAAAGTAAGATTTATCGGACGTTCCATGGAACTCCCCGTTTCACCCGATATGCTTTCACGAGTATTTGACGGCTTGGGTAATCCCATTGATGACGGTCCTGCTATCATTCCCGAAAAACGTCTTGATATCAACGGTACTCCCATGAATCCTGCCGCCCGTGACTATCCGCAGGAATTCATTCAAACAGGTGTTTCCGCCATAGACGGTCTGAATACTCTCGTAAGAGGTCAGAAACTGCCGATTTTCTCCGCTTCGGGCCTGCCCCATGCACAGCTTGCCGCTCAGATTGCAAGACAAGCCGCTGTGCGTGGCAAAAATGAACAATTCGCCGTTGTATTTGCCGCTATGGGCATCACTTTTGAGGAATCCGAATTTTTCGTCCGTTCCTTCCGTGAAACAGGTGCTCTCGACAGAACCGTTATGTTTGTAAATTTGGCAAACGATCCGGCTATTGAAAGAATCGCAACGCCCCGAATGGCTCTGACTGCCGCTGAATATCTTGCTTTTGATATGGGTATGCACGTTCTTGTTATCATGACGGATATTACAAACTATGCCGATGCTTTGCGAGAAGTTTCCGCCGCAAGAAAGGAAGTCCCCGGCAGACGTGGCTATCCCGGCTATATGTATACCAACCTTGCAACGCTTTATGAACGTGCAGGCAGACAAAAAGGTAAAAAAGGCTCTATAACCATGATACCGATATTGACCATGCCCGAAGATGATAAAACCCACCCCATACCCGACTTGACGGGCTATATTACAGAGGGACAAATTATATTAAGCCGTGAACTTTACAGAAAAGGCATTACACCGCCTATTGATGTATTGCCGTCACTGTCTCGTCTGAAAGATAAAGGTATCGGTGTAGGTCGTACAAGAGAGGATCATGCCGCTACCATGAATCAGTTGTTCTCCGCTTATGCGAGAGGCAAGGATGCAAGAGAATTGATGATCGTATTGGGTGAATCCGCTCTGACGGATATAGACAAGAAATATGCGGAATTTGCAGAGGCGTTTGAAAAAGAGTATGTTTCACAGGGGTACACCACGAACCGTACTATTGAAGAAACTCTCGATATCGGCTGGAAACTGCTGCATATCCTCCCCAGAAGTGAATTGAAGAGAATCAAAGACGATATGCTTGACAAATACTATGGAAAGTAAGGTGTCGAGATGGCAGTAATGAATGTCAATCCCACGAGAATGCAGATGACCAAGCTCAAAAAGCAGCTTCAGATTGCAAGGCGTGGACATAAAATGCTCAAAGACAAGCGGGACGAGCTTATGCGGCAGTTCATTGAGCTTGTCAAGGAAAATAAAAAACTCCGTGAAAAAGTGGAAGCACAGTTGGAAGAATGTAATAATCACTTTATCAACGCAAGTGCCGTGATGAATAAAAAGGCTCTCGACTCATCTTTGATGTCATCAAAACATCAGACGGGCGTGGAAGTGGACGGCAAAAATATCATGAGTGTCGATGTGCCGCTGTTTTCGCAGGTTCAAGAAGACAATGACGGCGGCAGCCCTTACGGTTTCGCATTCACATCATTTGAATTGGACGATGCCGTGACGGAACTCAATAAAGTTTTGCCTGACCTTATCAAGCTGGCTGAAACAGAAAAAAGCTGTGAACTCATGGCGGCTGAGATCGAGCGTACAAGGCGGCGTGTCAATTCGCTTGAACACGTTATGATACCCAGATATGAAGAAACGATCAAATATATCGCCATGAAATTAGAGGAGAATGATCGTTCCAGCCGTACAAGGCTCATGAAGGTCAAGGATATGCTGCTTGAAAAAGCTCACGGCTATTCAATGCATAATTCATAATGCATAAATTCATCTTGCATACAAACATAAAAAGGAGCGGCTTTTATAACCGTTCCTTTTTTGCAAATGACGGGAAGTGATATTATCATGCTATCCAGATTTCATATCAAAGATATCTTCGGGGGAATCATTGTCGCATTGGTATCGATTCCGATTGCAATGGGCTATGCACAAATAGCAGGTCTGCCGATGCAATACGGCTTATACGGCTCTGTACTGCCGATTTTCCTTTTCGGCTTGCTCACGACTTCCAAAGACTTTGTCTTCGGTGTAGATGCCGCCCCTGCCGCCCTTACAGGTGCTGCAATCATTTCCTTGGGAATCATACCCGAATCCGAACAGGCACTTTCCGCTGTGCCGACCATTGCTTTTCTGGCAGGCTGTTGGCTATTGCTGTTCTTTTTCCTGAAAGCCGGAAAAATTGTCAAATACATTTCCGAATCCGTCATGGCAGGGTTTGTATCGGGCATTTGCTGTACGATCATTTTAATGCAGATACCGAAATTATTCGGCGGTACGCCCGGTACAGGTGAGGGTATCGAACTGATCGAACATATCATTGAACAGCTTTCTTTATTCAATCCGTTATCCATGCTTTTGGGAATTGCAACCATCGGCATTATCATGCTTGGAAAGAAATTGATTCCGAAAGTACCCATGTCGGTAATGATGATGAT
>CAMHPW010000072.1 GCA_946187095.1 uncultured Clostridia bacterium
TTGAAATCTCATAAAAAAGAAAAAGAAGACCAGAATCCAAAAATGTCGAAAATAACCTGTGGGATTTCTAATAATTATAAAAGTATAATATCACCTAAATATGATTATTTATTTTTAAAAGGTGATTCCAATATAACGAATAATTATACAAAAAATATCTCATCAAATACGGATGAAATGCAGTCTAAAATAAAATCAGATAATTGCGATGAATTGGAATCTTCCATAGGGGTAAATCAGTATGATTTAGTAATATTTAGTGGTGATTTAAATTATAGAATAAATATGGATAAAGATGTATGTAAAAAATTAATGGAATCAAAAGACTTTGAATCTTTATTAGAAAAAGAAAAAGTCATCTTCCAAAGGCAAGGCGATTTTCAGCTTGTCGGAATTGTCTGTAGGAGATTATGTTGTACATTCGACTTACGGAGTCGGAAAATTTCAGGGCGTTCAGAAAAGGGAATATGAAAATATCGTGAAAGACTATATCACGATACAGTATGCCAAGGGCGATATGCTTTATGTGCCCGTGACACAGCTTGACATGGTTTCCAAATATATAGGACCTCGTGAAGATGCGGATATCAAATTAAACAGGCTTGGCGGTACGGAATGGCAGAAAGCCAAAAACCGTGTACGCAAAGCCGTTCAGGATATTGCAGACGAACTGATCAAGCTGTATGCCGAAAGAATGAAATCAAAGGGCTTTGCATTCAGTGAGGATCATGAATGGCACAGGGATTTTGAACAGAAGTTTGAATATGAAGATACCTACGACCAGAAAAAAGCCACGGCTGAGATCAAGCATGATATGGAAAGTCTTGCCCCGATGGACAGGCTTTTATGCGGAGATGTCGGTTTCGGCAAAACGGAAGTCGCATTCCGAGCAGCTTTCAAATGTGTAGCGGATTCCAAACAGTGTATCATGCTTGTACCTACAACGATTCTGGCATGGCAGCATTACCAGACGGCTTTGAGAAGATTCGAGGGATTCCCCGTGAATATAGAATTGCTTTCAAGATTCCGCACGCCGTCACAGCAAATGTCGATTATTAAAAAACTCAAAACAGGTGAAATAGATTTCGTCATAGGCACTCACAGATTGATTTCAAAAGACGTTGAATTCCATGATTTAGGTCTTGCGATTATAGATGAAGAACAGCGTTTCGGCGTGGCACAGAAAGAGAAATTCAAACAGATGTGCAAAAATGTAGATGTATTGACGCTTTCGGCAACGCCTATTCCGAGAACTTTGAATATGTCCATGTCGGGTATCAGGGATATGTCTACTTTGGAAGAAGCCCCGCAGGACAGACATCCCATACAGACGTATGTTCTGGAATATGATGAAAACGTCATCAATGAGGCGATCAGACGTGAATTAAGGCGTGGGGGACAGGTGTTTTATTTATATAATTCTGTCGAGGGGATAGATCTGAAAGCCAAGAAAATAGCGGAAGATATCTCCGAGGCGAAAGTTGCATACGGTCACGGCAAAATGACGGAAAATCAGCTTTCGGAGGTATGGCGGCAAATGCTGGAACAGGAAATCAACGTGCTTGTCAGTACCACCATCATTGAAACAGGTGTCGATATCCCGAATGCGAATACGCTTATTATCGAAAATGCCGACAGAATGGGGCTTTCACAGCTTCATCAGATCAGAGGACGTGTGGGACGTTCTTCCAGACGTGCATACGCTTACCTGACATTCAGACCTGACAAGATATTAAGTGAAATTTCACAGAAACGTCTTGATGCTATCAAGGAATTCACGGAATTCGGTTCGGGATTCAAAATAGCCATGCGTGACCTTGAACTGAGGGGTGCAGGAAATATTTTAGGTGCAAAACAACACGGTCACATGGCAGATGTCGGCTATGATATGTATATGAAACTGCTGAATCACGCCGTACAGGAGGCAAAGGGCGAGGATACCGAAGATATCGATGAAGAATGTCTGTTGGACGTTCAGATCGATGCCTATATTCCCGATGACTATATCGGCAATCTCAACAGAAGATTGGAGATATACAGAAAAATTGCGGATATCCGAAATGCCGATGATGCAAGTGATGTGATCGACGAATTGGCAGACCGTTTCGGAGATGTGCCGAAATCCGTCAACGGTCTGGTGAATGTGGCACTTCTGAGGAGCAAGGCGAAAAAAATGGGGATCTATGAGATAAGACAGCAGAATGACCATTTGAATATCTATGTGAAGCAGTTGAAATCACAGGCGGTTGCGGATATTCTCGGTAAACTCAACGGCAGAGCCGTACTTCATGCAGGTGAAAAACCGCATATATCCGTTGCCATAAGAAAGTGCGATACGATCGGCGGACTGTTCAACGAAATTTTCGGCATGAACTTTGGAAAATAAAATTTTTTATAAAAAATTGTAGACTTTATCAAAGATTTGTTATATAATAGTCTTTGTATGCAAATTATTTTCTGAAAGGAAGAAAAATTTATGAAAAATATAGGCAAAAAGATATCCGCCTTTGCATTGGCGGCAGTGCTGGCGTGTGCGGCGGCAGGCTGTACCATCGGTCCGGGAAAATGGAGTTACAAAACCGATATATCCGAGATTTCCGCAGGAAGCTGGATATACAACACTTATCAGAGCTATAATGAGGCTTTGGACAAGATTCGGGAAGCAAATGCCGACAATGAGGATTTTGATATTCAACTGATGGATATCAAAAAGGAAAAGATCGAGGACAAGAATGCAGTGGACTGGATATTTGATGAGGCAAAAGACAAGTGTATTGCCCTTCTCACAGTCGAAAAGCTGGCACAGGAAAAGAATATTGTCATTGACGAATCCCAGATGAAGATGACAGGCGATATGTATCTGCAGTATTATTACAATTCCAGTGACGAATCCAAGGCTTTCTATGAAAGACTGGGTGTTTCGGAGGACAGTTTTTCGGAAAGCGTTGTAAAATACGGCTTTATCTATCAGGAACTTGCTGAAAAAATGTACGGTAAGGACGGCGAAAAGGAAGTTGCCGATGCAGATGTGCAGAAATACTATGCAGAAAACTATATGTCCTATTATTACATAGCCTATTCTCTCAAGACGACAGACGAGGACGGAAATTCCGTTGACCTTGACGATGAGGCGAAAGAAAAAGCAACTGCCGATTTCAACAAATACCGCAACATGATCAACAATGACAAGAAAACGACAGCCGATGTGGAAACACAGTATAAGACAGATTTTGAAGCCGAAAGCGTTCCGAGCAGTTCCAACAAGCTGCTCAAAACGGATTTTGATGAATCCACCACTTTGAGTGACGATTTGAAAAAGGCTATCAAAGATAACAAGGCTGCCCAGGCGGTTGTTACGACAATTGATGATACTCTCTACCTGATTTATACAGACAATATGACAGAACTGGCAAAGAAAATCAAATATTCCGAAGATGCCGCCGAGGACGAAACGGATTATATCGACAAATTCAATGTTGTTTTTGCAATGAAAAAAGACGAGTTTGAAAAATATCTTGAAGATGAAAAGAGCAAACTCAAATATGAAACAAATGATCAGTGCATCTCTGCCTATACCGTTGACAGAGTGATCAGTATCGCAAAAGGAAATTAAGATCAAAGGCTGTCCGTCAGAAAATACTCTGTCGGACAGTTTTATTTTTCTGCAAAAACATTTACAAATATGCCTGAGATATGATATAATGAAACGGAATAAACTAAAGCAGGTGAATGATTTGGATAAAAGCAAAATAAGAAATTTCAGTATCATCGCCCATATCGATCACGGCAAATCCACCCTTGCCGACAGGATTCTTGAACAGACACAGTCTGTTGCCGTCAGGGATATGGAAGATCAGTTGCTTGACAATATGGACTTGGAACGTGAAAGGGGCATTACCATCAAAGCCCATGCCGTCACGCTCGTTTACAATGCCGATGACGGTGAAGAATATATTTTCAATCTCATTGATACCCCCGGACACGTTGATTTTAACTATGAAGTATCACGTTCACTGGCAGCCTGTGAGGGTGCGGTGCTTGTTGTTGACGCTTCTCAGGGCATTGAAGCCCAGACACTTGCCAATACCTATCTCGCATTGGATGCAGGGCTTGAGATCGTGCCTGTCATCAATAAAATAGACCTGCCGAGTGCCGATCCCGACAGAGTCAAAAAGGAAATCGAAGATGTGATCGGCTTGCCGGCGGAAGATGCCCCCTGCATTTCCGCAAAAGTCGGTATCAACATACATGATGTCATGGAACAGATCGTCGAACTCATTCCCTCTCCGAAAGGCGATGACACCAAGCCCCTGCAGGCTTTGATATTTGATTCTTACTATGACAGCTATAAGGGCGTTATAATCTATGTCAGAGTGAAAGAGGGCTGTCTGAAAGTAGGCGATACGATAAAACTCATGGCAACAGGTTCGGAATTCAATGTCGTGGAATGCGGATTCATGCGTGCAACGAATTTAGAGCCGACAAGTGCCTTATATGCAGGTGAAGTAGGTTATATAGCGGCTTCCATTAAAACCGTCAGTGATGCAAGAGTCGGCGATACCGTTACACTTGCGGATCATCCTGCAAGCGAGCCGTTACCGGGATATCGTGCCGTACAGCCGATGGTATTCTGCGGCATCTATCCTGCCGACGGTGCAAAATATCCCGATTTGCGTGAAGCCCTTGAAAAACTCGAACTCAATGATGCCGCACTTTCCTTTGAGCCTGAAACGTCCGTTGCATTGGGATTCGGATTCCGCTGCGGATTTCTGGGACTTCTCCATATGGAGATCATTCAGGAACGTCTTGAAAGAGAATATAACCTTGATTTGATTACGACTGCACCCAGCGTTATTTTCAGAATCACCAAAAATGACGGCAAAGTCGAATATATCGACAATCCGACAAATTATCCCGATCCGTCGCAAATCGTAAAAGCCGAAGAACCTGTTACAGAGGCACATATCTATTCACCGTCGGAGTATGTCGGCAATATCATGGAATTGTGTCAGGACAGGCGTGGCGTATTCAAAGACATGAAATATATCGATGCCGACAGGGTGGATATACACTATATTTTGCCGCTGGCTGAGATTGTCTATGACTTTTTCGATACGCTCAAATCCCGTACAAGAGGCTATGCGTCATTCGATTATGAAGTGGCAGGCTATGAGGAATCCAAGCTTGTCAAGCTCGATATCATGCTCAACGGTGAAGTCGTTGACGCACTTTCATTTATCATTCATGCGGATAAAGCCTACAGTCGTGCAAGAAAAATGGCAGAGAAACTCAAGGAGAAAATCCCCAGACAGCTTTTTGAAGTGCCGATACAGGCGTGTATCGGCGGAAAGATCATCGCCCGTGAAACCGTCAAGGCTATGCGAAAAGACGTTCTGGCAAAGTGTTACGGCGGTGACATTACCCGTAAGAAAAAGCTGCTTGAAAAGCAGAAAGAGGGTAAAAAGCGTATGCGTCAGTTAGGCACTGTCGAAGTACCGCAGGAGGCTTTCATGGCTGTCCTCAAACTCGACACGGAATAATTTTTTGATATACAGGAGTTTAAAATATGAAAAAGACAGTTTTGCTTTTTAATTTTGATGAAAAAAGACTTCCGCTTGTCAAACAGGCAATTATGCCTTTGAAAACGGGTATCAAAGTCGTGGAGAAAAAGGACTTCCATCAGGTATTGGGATATCTTGCGGATATACCGGGCTTTCAGGCGATAGAGGGTGAAGCAACCGAAACCTTTGATGACGAAATGCTTGTCATGGCAGGATTTACAGGAAGTGATGTCAATGCACTTCTTATGGCATTGAAAAAACATAAGTTAAGGGTTGATCTGAAAGCTGTCATGACAATGACAAATTCCCTTTGGGACTGCGTGAAGATCCATGATGCCGTGAAAGCCGACCATGAAGAAATGCACAAAAACAATGCATAATTCATAATGCATAATTAAATTTCACGACAGGAATAATTATGCATTATGCATTCTTAAGGTTGAAACACAGTGACTAAAACCCCATAGCTAAAATAAGGTGCACAAAACC
>CAMHPW010000073.1 GCA_946187095.1 uncultured Clostridia bacterium
GACATAACTCTCAATCGGTTGTTCTTTATATCATCCTTATGAGAAGTTGCCTTTTCACCGTTCCGCAAAATCTTATTTTGCAATAAAGCCTATTTTTTTCATTGCCTTGTCAAGTGTACGCTGAGATATCTTTTCTGCAATTTCCGCACTCTTTCTGTACTGCTCTGCAAGATAATCTTTATTTTTGATATATTCGTCAAAACGTGCCTGTATCGGCTTGACTTCTTCAATAACCGCCTCTGCAACGGCTGTCTTGAAATCGCCGTAACCTTTGCCTTCAAATTCTGCGGCAATTTCATCGGCATTTTTGCCTGTGACGGCACTCATGATACCTATCAGATTATTGATACCGTCCTTGCCCTCGCCCACACGGACTTCCGCTTCGGAATCCGTCACGGCTCTCTTGAATTTCTTCATGATCGTATCGGGCTTGTCAAGAACTGCTACCCATGCATTGACGTTTTCATCTGATTTGGACATTTTTTTCGTCGGCTCCTGCAAGGACATTACCCTTGCACCCACGGTTGAAATATACGGCTCAGGCACTTTGAACGTATTGCCGTAAATGCCGTTGAAACGCTCCGCAATATTCCTTGACAATTCCAAATGCTGTTTCTGATCTGCACCGACAGGCACCATGTCCGACTGATACAGCAGAATATCCGCCGCCATCAGTGACGGATAGGCAAACAAGCCTGCATTCACGTTATCAGCGTGTTTTGCGGATTTATCCTTGAACTGTGTCATTCTCGACAATTCACCGAACTGTGTATAGCAATTCAGCACCCATGCCAATTCCGCATGAGTATGCACATGGCTCTGTATGAAAAACAGACTTTTTTCCGTATCAATGCCGCAAGCCAATAAAAGTGCATAAGCATTGAGTATATTCTGCCTGAAAAGTTTCGGTTCCTGTCTTACGGTGATAGCGTGCAAATCCGCCACTGCAAAGATACAGTTATAATCCTCCTGCAGCTTCACCCAATTTCTCAGTGCACCAAGATAATTTCCCAAAGTGATCGTACCGCTGGGCTGTATCGCACTGAATATGACTTTTTTCTTTTCGGGAGTATCCATTATAAAATCTCCTTTGCAAGTTCTCCAAGTATTTTGATGCCCTTTTCAAGCTGTTCATCTGTAGGAGTCGAGAAGTTGATTCTGAAGGAACTGCACTGTTCTTTCTCATCTGTGAGAAATGCATTTCCGGGAACAACACATACTTTTCTCAATACAGCCTGCTTGCAGAAATCAGCCATATCCACGCCGTCGGGCAGTTTGCACCATATAAACAATCCGCCGTCTATTCTCTGATACGTTATCTTATTCGGAACGATATATTTATCCAGCAAATCCATGCAGAAATTGGCTTTCTTTCTGTAAATTTCACGCAGTTTTGCAAGATGTCCGTCAAAGTCGTATTCCGTCATGAATTTATGTGCAACCATCTGTGCCCATATATTCGTATGTACATCTTCCCCCTGCTTGCAGACGATCATTTTCTGTACAACTGTTTTCGGGGCGATGACATATCCCAGACGCATTCCGGGAGAAAGTACCTTTGAGAACGAACCTGCATAAGCTACGATTCCATCTTCATCAAAAGACTTGATTGACGGAATATTCTCTCCGCTGATACGCAAATCACCATAGGGATTATCTTCCAAAATCATGACATTATATTTCTTTGCCAGTTCATAAATTTTCTTTCTCTTTTCAAGGCTTGTGGTCACGCCCGACGGATTCTGGAAATTGGCTATAATATAGATGAAACGTACATTCTTTTCCGTCTGCAAAGCCTTTTCAAGCAATTCGAGATTCATGCCGTCACTTTCCAGCGGAATACCGCACAAACGGGCATTGTATGAACGGAAGGAATTCAGTGAACCGATAAAACTCGGTGCTTCACATATCACGGTGTCGCCCTCATTCACCATGGATTTTGTAATCAAGTCCATGACCTGCTGTGCACCCGATGTGATAATCAGGTCATCAAAATCCCTGCCGATATTATGTGTCTTTTTCATGTAATCGCCTACGGCTTTTCTGAGAGGTGCATAACCCTCCGTCACGCTGTACTGCAAAGCCGCTATCGGATTTTCTTCAAATATCTTTGCGGAAATTTCTCTTATCGCATCAACGGGGAATGCCTCGGGAGCGGGATTTCCTGCCGAAAGCGATACAACCGTCGGATCGGCGGCATACTTGAAAATTTCTCTGATTGCTGACGGTTTGAGCGTCTGCACTCTGTCGGAAAGTATATATTCCATTTTAAAACATCTTCTTTCTTTTTATTTGATACAGTCATTTTATCATATATCACAAAATCTTGCAAGGTATATTTTTCATCATTCTATCGACATGGTGGCACGGGCATTCAAATCCGTCCCTGCAATATTCCCCGACAAGTATTCATAATATGCCTGTGAGCCTACCATAGCACCATTATCTCCGCATAATGAAAGCGGCGGATAAAAATATTCCCAGCCACGCTTTTCACATTCTTCCGCAACTCTTTCACGCAAAAGCGAATTTGCCGAAACTCCCCCTGCCAATACCAATTTCGTATAACCCAGATTTTCAGCGGCTCTGACAAAATTATCCATCAGACTATCCACAACAGCCTTTCTGAATGAGGCTGACACATCGTTGACATCAAGTTGGATTCCCTTTTGTTCGGCATTGTGTATCATATTGATAACAGCCGTCTTTAAGCCCGAAAAACTCAAATCATATCCGTCAACTTTCGGCTTGGGAAATTTAAACGCATTTTCATCTCCGTTCTGTGCAGCTTTGTCAAGATAAATTCCACCCGGATATGACATTCCCATTGTCCTTGCCGCCTTGTCAAAAGTTTCACCTGCGGCATCGTCACGGGTTTTTCCTATCACTTTCATTTTCGTATAGTCCATGACTTCCACGATATGACTGTGACCGCCCGATACAACCAGACATAAAAACGGCGGTTTCAATTCCGGATGGGCAAGATAATTTGCCGCTATATGCGAGCGTAAATGATGTACAGGAATCAGCGGCAAGCCCGTTGACATGGACAAGCCCTTTGCAAAATTCACGCCTACCAATAAAGCCCCTATCAGTCCCGGTGCATACGTCACCGCTATCGCATCAATGCCGCTGAAATCCAGATCAGCCTGTGCAAGCGTTTCTTTGATAACCCCATTTATCGCTTCACAATGCCGTCTTGACGCTATTTCGGGCACAACTCCGCCATATAATTTATGTTCCTCTACCTGCGTTGCTACAACAGAAGATATAATTTTCCTGCCATCTTCAATGACAGCCGCCGCTGTTTCATCACATGAACTCTCTATCGAAAGTATTTTCATTTCATCATTCCCTTTTAAAAAACTTTGTCATGATAAGGGCATCTTCATTCGGATTCTTATAATAATTCTTTCGCAAGCCGTTCTGTTCAAATCCGAATGACTTGTATAAAGCGATTGCCGCTGTATTTGACGGTCGGACTTCCAGAGAGATAAAATCCGTTTCCATAGCATCAGCCGTCAGCATCGCCATTTTGAGCAAAGCCCTTGCGATCCCCTGCCGCCTGTACTGCGGAAATACCGCTACATTCGTCACATAGCAGTTTTCGCATACGATATACATTCCGATATATCCTGCCACTTCTCCGCCGACCAATGCCGTGAAAAAATAGGCTGTCGGATTTGTCAGTTCTTCTTCAAGGCTTTTATAAGACCATGCCTGCGTGGAAAAACATATTTTTTCCAGTTCCGCCAGCTTTTCCAGATGTTCCCTCTCCAGTTTACTGATGATAAGGTCTATCATTGTCATCCACTTCCAAAGTGCCTTTATCAAGCATATTCTTTATGATATCCAGCAATTCATTAATACCCTTTTCTATATCTTTACGACATTCACGGTACACTTCTATCCCATAGCAGAACGGATCGGCTATGCCGCCATTCAGGATATATACTTTATTTTTCGGGATATTCAGCATTTGTGTCAGAACATCTGCGTGTTCCTTTGTCATGACGACAAATATATCCGTGATATCCACGTCATTTTGATTCAAAGCCCTCGACTTATGAGCACTTATATCTATTCCGATTTCTTTGCAGACTTCAACGGAATTTTCCGAAACGGCATAGCCGTTGGAAAATCCCAGTGCGGCACTGCTGCAAATACAGTCAATCCCACATTCAGCGGCTTTTTTTTCAAATATCGCCTGTGCCATGGGACTTCTGCAAGTGTTTCCCGTACACAAAAATAAAACGTGCAGCATTTTTACACTCCTTTACTTTTTAGCATCAAACCAAGTCTTGCCGATCCCCGCATCCGCAGGCAAGGGTACGTTCAATTTTACAGCGTTCTGCATTTCTTCACTGACGATCTGTGCCGCCTTTAATGACTCATCTTCGGGGGCTTCAACGATCAGTTCATCATGCACCTGCAAAATCAGTCTTGCTTTCATGCCCTCTTTTTTCAGGCGTTCATACACCTTTATCATGGCAATTTTAATGATATCCGCTGACGTTCCCTGAATGGGCATATTCTTTGCCACTCTCTCACCGAATGCCCTCAGATTATGATTGGAAGATGTCAGTTCGGGGAGATATCTTCTTCTGCCGAACATAGTCGTTACATAACCATCATTTTTCGCCTGTTCCACGACATTTTTCAGATATCTGTCAATTCCCGAATAATGCGACAGATATTCTTTGATATACTTGTCAGCCTCTTTCACGGATACGTTGATATCCTTTGAAAGTGAAAATGCCCCTATGCCGTAAATTATGCCGAAATTGACGGCTTTTGCCTTGCTACGCATATCGGGTGTTACAAAATCTTCGGGCATATTGAACACTTTTGCCGCTGTGGATTTGTGTATATCCCAATTATTTTTAAAGGCATTTATCATATTTTCGTCATTGGCAACGTGTGCCAGCACTCTCAATTCAATCTGTGAATAGTCGGCATCGACTAAAACATAACCGTCTTTTGCCGTGAAAAATTTTCGGAATTCCCTGCCACGTTCCGTTCTTACAGGGATATTCTGCAAATTCGGTTCCGTCGAACTGATTCTGCCTGTACGAGTTTCGGTCTGATTGAAACTAGAGTGAATCCTGCCGTCATTTCCGATAACTTTCACCAAGCCGTCACAATAGGTTGATTTCAGCTTTGCGACTGTCCTGTATTCCAGTATCTTATTGATAACAGGGTGATATATTTTCAATTCTTCCAAAACATCTGCATTGGTAGAATAACCGCTTTTTGTCTTCTTCTTTGCAGGCAAGCCCAATTTTTCAAATAAAGCCTCTGCCAACTGTTTCGGCGAATTGATATTGAATTCATATCCCACATGGTCATAGATACTTTGCTGAAGTCCGTCAATTTCTTTTTGCAGTTTGACACCGTATTCACGAATGGCATCTTTATCAACTGCAAAGCCGATATTTTCCATTGATGCAAGTACTTTAGCAAGCGGTATTTCAATATCATTAAGAAGTGCAGACTGCTTTTTATCTTCAATCTCTTTTTCAAGAACGTCTGCAACAGGCGTTAATTTCAATACAGGGCATTCCCTTTCACACTGATAAGCAGAAATATTATATTCCTGCAAAAGTCTGTCAAGAGAATAATCGCTTGCATTCGGATTCAAAAGATATGCCGCCAGACTTGTATCAAATATGATAGAATTGCAGTCAATGCCTATTTCGTCCAGTTCCGCAAAGATCGGCTTTGCATTGTGGGTACGCTTTTTAATAGAATCATCTTTGAAAAAGTTCTGCATGAAGTCCGTGAAATCGGGCATTAAAGCCGACACGATATAGACTTTTTCACCGTCATATATCGAAATGTCATTGAAATATACAACATCAACTTTTTTTCCTTTGAGATGTTCATACAAATCCGAAAGGCTTTCAAACTCCGCATATTCAACGGTCTTAACGTCTGCCGTCTTTATATTTTCATCTGTATCTTTCATAAGAGAAAGCAATTTTTCCATAATTTTTTTTAATTCCTCCGTATTATTATTTGTTTCTTCTTGTAAAG
>CAMHPW010000074.1 GCA_946187095.1 uncultured Clostridia bacterium
TTCCCTTTCAGCCACGGAGCAAGCAAAGCGTATCAGGCATGGGCAGGCAGCATTGAACACAACGCAGAAGAGTTTGAATTCAGCGACTTTCTTTGGGAGAACGAGGTGACGGACTTTGTAAGCACCCTCCGCAAGGCAGGCATCACGGAATTCATTTACACGGGACACAGCACCGCCTTGATGGAGAACATTCACCAGCTTGCCGCCGAGGGCTGCACGATGACAGGGCTTTACAAAGCCGAACACGAAGAACGCTGGGGAACGACCACGGTCATGGGAATCAGATTCAGCGTAAACTAACCGAACACAGCAAAACCGAAAACCCCGGAGAGCCACCCTTGAACAGGGTGTGTTCTTCGTTTATATAGATATTTTCGACAGTCGCAGAGATGCGGCTGTTTTGTTTTGGAGGTGAAACTTATGGATCTTTCGGAAATTATGAAAGCAAGTCAGGACGCTATCGCAGGACAGCCGGAATGACGGAAAGGGTGATACTTTGAGAAAGATGAAAAAATACACACCTACGAAATTTATGGCAAAAGGCTCGCACTATGACAAAGCCGCTGCCGATTATGTGGTGAACTTCATCGAACAGCTGCAGCATACCAAAGGCGAATTTTACAATCAGCCGTTTGCACTGATTGACTGGCAGGAACGGATTATCCGTGATGTTTTCGGAACTATCCGTGCCGATGGATACAGACAATTCAATACAGCGTATATCGAGATATCGAAGAAGAGTGGGAAGTCTGAGCTTGCAGCGGCTGTCGCTTTGTATATGCTGTGTGCCGATGGTGAACAGAGAGCCGAAGTTTACGGCTGTGCCGCTGACAGAGACCAAGCATCTTTGGTATTTGATGTTGCCTGTAATATGGTTCGTCTGTGTCCTGCCCTGCGGAAACGCTGTGACATCAGACCGAGCCGAAAAACAATACTTTTCAAACCTACCAACAGCATTTACAAAGCCCTTTCAGCTGATGTTGCGGGCAAGTCGGGTGTCAATGTTTCGGCACTTATTTTCGATGAACTGTGGGTACAGAAAGACAGAAAATTCTTTGACATGATGACAAAGGGCACTTCCGATGCAAGAAAAAATCCACTCCACTTCATCATAACGACAGCCGGAAACGATACACATTCCATTTGCTATGAACTTCATCAAAAAGCTATGGACATCATCTCAGGCAGAAAGGTTGACCCGACATTTTATCCGTGCATCTACGGTGCGGAGGAACATGAGGACTGGACTGACCCCGAAGTATGGAAAAAGGCCAATCCGTCACTTGGAATAACGATAGGCATTGACAAGGTACAAGCCGCCTGTAATTCGGCACGGCAGAATCCGGGAGAAGAAAATGCTTTCCGGCAACTCCGTCTGAATCAGTGGGTAAAACAAGCGGTGCGTTGGATGCCGATGAAGAAATGGGATAAATGTGCATTCGCTGTAAACCCGGAAGAACTCGAAAGTCGTGTATGCTACGGCGGTCTTGACCTTTCAAGCACAACAGATATTACAGCCTTTGTATTGGTGTTCCCACCGACAGACGAAGATGACAAGTACTATGTCCTGCCCTATTTTTGGATTCCCGAAGATAATATATCTCTCCGTGTCAGGCGTGACCATGTTCCCTATGACATTTGGGAAAGGCAAGGTTTTCTGCAAAACACCGAGGGTAATGTGGTGCATTACGGCTACATCGAGAAGTTTATCGAGAGATTGGGAGAGCGTTTCAATATCCGAGAAATCGCCTTTGATAGATGGGGAGCCGTGCAGATGGTGCAGAATCTTGAGGGCATGGGATTTACCGTTGTTCCGTTCGGACAGGGCTTTGCAAGTATGTCACCACCTACAAAAGAGCTTATGAAACTCACGCTTGAACAGAGAATCGCTCATGGCGGTCACCCTGTTCTGCGTTGGATGATGGACAATATTTTCATACGCACCGACCCCGCCGGAAATATCAAAGCCGACAAGGAAAAATCCACTGAAAAGATAGACGGTGCAGTAGCTACGATCATGGCACTTGACCGTGCTGTAAGGTGCGGAAATGTTAATACCGAGAGCGTTTACGACTCTCGTGGGATTTTGTTTATATAGGAGGAATTTCTAATGAGCCTTTTCAGCCGCATATTTAGGAGCAGAGATGCACCGAAAAACGCCACCGCCGGAAGCGGTTACAGCTTTATGCTCGGTTCATCGGCAAGCGGAAAATCCGTTAATGAACGGTCAGCCATGCAGATAACGGCAGTGTATTCGTGTGTGAGAATACCGTCGGAGGCAATCGCAAGTCTGCCTTTGCACCTCTACCAATACACCGATACAGGCACGGCAAAAGCAACTGACCATTTGCTGTATTTTCTTCTGCATGACGAGCCGAACCCCGAAATGACATCTTTCGTATTCCGTGAAACGCTGATGACACACCTGCTTTTGTGGGGCAACGCTTATGCACAGATTATCCGCAACGGCAAAGGCGAGGTCTTGGCACTGTATCCGCTGATGCCGGACAGAACGAATGTTGACCGTGACGAAAGCGGAAATATTGTCTATGAGTACATGGTCAGTCAGGAAGATGCACCGATAAATAAAGGCTCAACGGTAAAGCTGTCACCAAGTGAAGTGTTGCATATCCCCGGATTGGGATTCGATGGGCTTGTCGGTTACAGCCCTATTGCGATGGCAAAAAATGCGATAGGACTTGCTATTGCCACAGAGGAATACGGCGGTAAGTTTTTTGCAAACGGTGCGACACCAAGCGGAATACTGGAATTTCCGGGGACGGTCAAAGAGCCGGAGCGTGTGCGTGAAAGCTGGAATAAAGGCTTTGGCGGTGAGAACAAACACAAGGTTGCAATTCTGGAACAGGGTATGAAATACACCCCTATTTCTATCTCTCCAAATGAGGCACAGTTCCTTGAAACAAGGAAATTTCAGATAGACGAGATAGCGAGAATATTCCGTGTACCTCCGCACATGATAGGCGATTTGGAAAAATCCAGCTTTTCCAATATCGAACAGCAAAGCCTTGAATTCGTAAAATATACCCTTGACCCATGGGTGGTAAGATGGGAACAATCCATCAAAAGAACGCTGTTGCTGCCCGATGAAAAAGGCACATACTTTGCCAAGTTCAATGTCGATGGCTTATTGCGTGGTGACTATCAAAGCCGAATGAACGGCTATGCAACGGCAAGGCAGAACGGCTGGATGTCGGCGAACGATATACGAAGTCTTGAACAGCAAGACCTGATACCCGATGAGGAGGGCGGCAATCTCTACCTCGTCAACGGCAATATGCTGCCCTTAAAACAGGCAGGAAGTTTTTACAATAACGGAGGTGAAACAAATAATGGATAAGTTTTGGAATTGGAAGAACAGAAAAGTTTGCAATGATGCCGAGGAAGAAACAGCAGAACGCATACTCGAACTTCGTGGCACTATCGCAGAGGAATCATGGTTTGCTGATGATGTCACACCTAAGATGTTCAAAGACGAGCTGCTTTCCGGAAGCGGTGATATTACGGTGTATATCAACTCGCCGGGCGGCGACTGCGTAGCGGCGGCACAAATTTACAATATGCTGTCGGAATATCCCGGCAAAGTTACTGTCAAAATTGATGCTATTGCGGCATCTGCGGCAAGCGTTATCGCTATGTCGGGAGATACCGTTTTAATGTCGCCTTGTGCTGTCCTGATGATCCATAATCCGGCAACCATTGCATTCGGTGACCACAACGAAATGCAAAAAGCCATTGATATGCTTGCCGAAGTCAAGGAAAGCATTATCAACGCCTATCAGCTGAAAACGGGACTGTCAAGGGCGAAACTGTCTAAGCTGATGGAAGCGGAAACATGGATGAACGCAAACAAAGCGATTGAACTTGGTTTTGCTGACGGCATCTTTGGAAAGAGACAAAGCGAGGAATCACAGGACGAACAGGAAAATACACCCGATGAAGAGGAGCAAACAAATGTATCCTCTTTTTTGTTTTCCCGAAAGACTGTCAACGGCAATCTGCTGAACAAGCTGACAAAGAAATCTGACGGTCACTCTGTAAAAGAGATTTTTGACCGTCTGGATACAATTCAGAAATTTATATGAGGGGGTTTTTATATGACAGACAGAAAAAGATTTTTGAACACGGCGAAAGGCTATATCGGCAAAAACGGCAGTTATGTCTGCAACACCAAACTTAACTTGGGTGGTGTCTATGACTGGTGTGCGTTTGCGGTTTCAGCCATTATGAAAGACTGCGGCTTTCTTGGAAAGTATATAAAATCCGTTGAGAGCGGTGCCGGGAGTATTCCTTGTGCATCTGACGGAAAGTACGGCGACTGGTTCAGGAAGGGCACAAAAGCACCGCAGGCAGGCGATTTGTTTTTCATGCGTTACGCAGACTATCCCTATCAGGACAAGTATTTCTGCGACCATGTCGGCATTGTAGAGAGCGTGAACAGCAACACCATCACGACACTTGAGGGTAATGTGGACGGCTACAACTACAACTGGGCAGGTACTTCTACTTTCAAACGCAAAACAAGATACCTCAGTGACAGTACGGTTTACGCTTTTTATCGTCCAAAGTGGAACGAAACAACGTCAACTTCCACTTCACAGACAAAAAAGAAATCTGTCGATGAACTTGCCAAAGAGGTCATCGCAGGAAAATGGAGTGCCGGAGAGGAACGCAAACAGAAACTTACCGCTGCAGGATACAGTTATTCCGCTGTGCAGAACAGAGTGAATGAACTGCTTTCCGGCAAGACACCGCAGAAGTCCGTTGATGAACTTGCCCGTGAGGTCATTCAGGGTAAGCGGGGCAACGGCGAAGAACGCAGAAAGAAACTCACTGCCGCAGGCTATAACTATTCTGCTGTGCAGAAAAGAGTAAACGAACTGATGAATTGAGGAGGAAACAGACTATGACCATTATGCAGATGATCGAAAAAAGAAATCAGGCTATCGAGGCGGCTCGTGCTTTTGCGGCTGCCCACAAGAATGAAAACGGTGTCCTGAACGATGCCGACTATGCCGTTTACGAAGGTATGGAAAAGGACATTCAGGACATTTCCCGTGAGATCAGCCGTATGCAGAGAGAGGACGCTTTGGAGCAGGAACTTTCCAAACCGATGAACACACCGCTGACAAACAAGCCTTTCAAGGGTGAGATTGGCGGCACGGGCAGAGCAAGTGAGGACTACAAAAACGCAATGTTAGCGGCACTCCGCAGCAATTTCCGCAATGTATCAAATGTTTTGCAGGAAGGCACGGACGCAGACGGCGGCTATCTCGTTCCCGAAGAGTACGACAAACGTATTATTGAGGTGCTGAACAGCGAAAATATCATGCGTACTCTCGGCACGAAAATCAAGACCGGCGGCGACCACAAAATCAACATTGCCGCCACCAAACCTGCGGCATCTTGGATTGAAGAAGGCGAACCGCTTGTCTGGGGCGATGCGACCTTTGACCAGATTCTCCTTGATGCACACAAGCTCCATGTGGCTATCAAGATTACGGAGGAACTTCTCTACGATAATTCTTTCGGACTTGAAAGCTACATTACCACGCAGTTCGGCAGAGCACTTGCCAATGCGGAAGAGGATGCTTTCCTCAACGGCAACGGTCAGGGCAAGCCGACAGGTATTTTTGCGGCAACAGGCGGCGGCAAAGTGGCGGCAACAACCACTGCTCTCAAAGGTGATGACATCATCAACCTTGTGTATGCCCTGAAAAGACCTTACCGCAAAAAGGCTGCTTTTATCATGAACGATAAAATTCTTGCGACTGTCCGCACTCTCAAAGATTCGGACGGTCAGTATCTGTGGCAGCAGTCGCTGAAAGACGGCGAACCCGAAAGACTGGCTGGCTACCCTGTTTATACTTCCGAGTATGCACCGACAGGCATGATCGCATTCGGCGATTACAGCTACTACAACATCGGCGACAGAGGCACTCGTTCTTTCAAAAAGCTGACCGAACTTTTTGCAGGAAATGATATGGTCGGTTTTGTAGCGAAAGAGCGTGTTGACG
>CAMHPW010000075.1 GCA_946187095.1 uncultured Clostridia bacterium
ACATAACGGACACCCCTACAATGAAAGATGTGATAAATTAGCCGTTGAACAGTCACAAAAATACAAGTAAAAAAAGGGTGTAGGGTGGTGTAGGGTTTACAGAACTTTTTATATATTTTCTATGAAAATTATTTTTTATGCGAAAGGTATAGAAAACCCTTCACCACCCTACACCCTTTTTAAAAATGTTCAGTCGACTGAACAAAATGTATAGTCGACTATACATTTTATAATTCTTTAATCGCATAATGCAGGGTTTGCACAGTTGATACATACTTTTTTTATAAATTTTGTTTTTTATTTTTTTATGCGAAAGGTATATATAACCCTGCAAACCCTGCATTATTCTTTAAAAGAAATATAAAACGTGACATTGATGTCACAAAATGTTGCAACGCAGCAACAAAACGGGAAATCGATTTCCTCAAACCTTGAATCGATTCAAGGTCTTATCATTCTTTTAACGCATTATGACGGGTATGACGGCACTTTCAGACCTTTTTATATATTTTTCTTTTTTTATTTTTTATGCGAAAGGTATATATAACCCGTCATACCCGTCATATTTCTTATAAAGAAATTCAATCCGCTTATTCTCTGGGCAATAAAGCGAATGAAAATTCCGCCGATACGGCGAGCTTGCCATTGACATAGCCCTTGCCTGTGATGAAATAGAATTTCTCATGGCGTACATTCGTCAGTTCACACTTGATGTCAAGCGTATCTCCGGGGAGAACTTTCTGCTTGAATTTCGCCTTGTCAATGCCTGTAAAATACGGTGTGCTGACAGCCGAAACCTCCGCTATAATAACAGAACTTGCCTGTGCCATCATCTCACACAAGATAACCCCGGGGACTACGGGATTTCCGGGGAAATGTCCGTCCAGAAACCACTCGTTGCCTGTAATATATTTCTTTCCCTCACAAGTCGTATCGGAAGTCTTTGTTGCCTCGTCTATCAAAAGCATGGAATTTCTGTGGGGAATGACATTCTTCAATTCTTCTTTATTCAACTCTGATGCACCTCTTATTTGATCATGAACAATGTCTGACCGTATTCCACGACCTGACCGTTATCTACACATACTTCGGTAATTTCACCGCTCTTTTCCGCCGTTACTTCATTCATGAGTTTCATAGCCTCAATAAGACAAAGCACATCGCCTTTGTTTACCCTTGCACCAACGGATACATACGGCTCCTGATCGGGTGCAGGTGCGGCATAGAATACGCCTACCATCGGAGAGGTAACGGGTGTACCCTCCGATTTGGAAACACTTTCGGCTACTGCCGAAACAGTTTCCGCTTTGACAGCCGTTTCTTCATAGACAGGCTCTATCTTGACTGTTTCCACGGCAACAGGCTTTGTCTGCTGCTGGCATATCATGAACTGTTCGCCCTTTTCATTCTTTATCTCTATCTTTGTCGCCTTGGACTCGTCAAAGGCTTTCAGAATTTCTTTGATATCTTCAACACTGTACATGGAAATTTTCCCCTTTCAGTTATTTACGGAGTACGATACAGGCGTTATGTCCGCCAAATCCGAATGTCGTTGAAAGTGCCATATCCAGATTGACTTCAACCGCCTTATTCGGCGTATAGTCAAGGTCACATTCGGGGTCGGGTTCACTGTAGCCTATTGTCGGCGGCACAATGCCGTTTTTAAGTGCAAGCGTTGCGGCAATGGCTTCGACTGCACCCGTTGCACCGAGCATATGACCTGTCATGGATTTCGTGGAGCTGATATGGGCTTTATAAGCCTTTTCGCCCAACGCTATCTTAAATGCATTTGTTTCCGTTGCATCATTCATGGGAGTACTCGTACCATGTGCATTGATATAGAGTTCTTCATTTCCCGTATAGCCTGCTTCTTCCAATGCTATCTGAATACACTTTGAAGAGCCTGAAGAATCGGGTGACGGTGCCGTAATATGATGTGCATCACAAGTATTGCCGTAGCCGCATATCTCTGCATATATCTT
The DNA here is from genome assembly GCA_946187095.1 of uncultured Clostridia bacterium. Taxonomy (GTDB): domain Bacteria; phylum Bacillota; class Clostridia; order Oscillospirales; family Acutalibacteraceae; genus UBA1213. The sequence continues at coordinate 1,983 of CAMHPW010000075.1, forward strand.
TGCACCTCTGGCAACAGCGTGTTCATATTCTTCCAGAACAAGTATGCCTGCACCCTCGCCCAGTACAAAACCGCTTCTTCTCTTGTCAAAGGGAATGGACGCATTTTTCGGATCATCACTCATGGTCAATGCCTTACAGCTTGTAAAGCCCTTTATTGTCAAAGGATGAACGGCGGCTTCCGAACCGCCTGCTATGATAGCGTCTGCCAAGCCGTATTTTATCGCATGGAATGCCTCACCGACTGCATGAGTCGATGTTGCACAAGCCGTTACGACAGGCAGTGACGGACCTTTTGCATTATATTTGATAGCGACATTTCCCGATGCTATATTGGCTATCATCATCGGGATAAAGAACGGCGATATATTCTTGTCATTGAACATATTTTCGCACTGTTCATAGAAAGTGATGATACCGCCCACGCCCGAACCGATATATACACCCAGTCTTTCAGGCTCGATTTTACCCTCTATGCCGCTGTCCTCCATTGCCTGTGCAGCCGCTGCCAATGCATACTGACAGAACAAATCCAGCTTTCTGCATTCTCTTTTCTCTATATATTTTGTGGGATCGAAATCCTTTACTTCGGCGGCAACCTTTGCCTTTGTCAAAGCAGGATCATATCTTGTAATGATATTGATTCCGCAGACACCGTTTTTCAGGGAGTTCCACATGGTTTCTATATCATTTCCGACAGGTGTCACCGCACCCAAGCCCGTTATTACAACTCTCCTCATTGATAACCGTCCTTCCATAAAAAAGTGTTTTTCCACATTCATTGCTCATTGCTAATTGCTCATTTACATAGCCATTCCACCGTCAACTTTGATGACTTCGCCTGTGATATAAGCGGCTTCATCAGAGGCAAGGAACAATGCCGTATTGGCAATATCCTCTACCTGACCTGCCTTTTTCATGGGAATGGCGGCAATAGCGGCTTCTCTTGCCTTTTCGGGCATGGATGCCGTCATGTCCGTTGCAATAAATCCCGGTGCGATTGCATTGACCGTTACACCTCTTGAAGCCAGTTCCTTTGCAACGGATTTTGTCATGCCGATAATGCCTGCCTTTGCACTGGCATAATTCGACTGACCTGCATTTCCGTTGATTCCCACAACAGACGCTATATTGATAATTCTTCCTCTGCGTTTCTTCATGAAGTGCTGATAAACACCCTTTGTCATATTGAAAGTGCCTTTGAGGTTTACATTGATGACTTTATCGAAATCTTCCTCTTTCATGGAAAGCATCAGACCATCTCTGATAATGCCTGCATTATTGACAAGAATATGAATCTCTCCGAAATCCTGTATTGCCTGTGCAATGACTTCCTGTGTACGTTCAAAATCGGAAACGTCACATTCATAGCCCTTGACTTTGACACCGAGTTCGGAAAGTTCCTTTTCGGTCTGAGCGGCATTTTCAGCGTCAAAAATATGCAGGAATGCGATATTGGCACCCTGTTTTGCAAATTTCATGGCGATCGCCTTGCCGATACCTCTTGACGCACCTGTTATAACTGCGGTTTTTCCTGTAAGATCAAACATAGTATTTCCCCGATACTCAAAAAGTATCAAGTCCCTCCTTATTCTCAATATTTACAGCCTTTACATCTGCATTGATTTTTTTGATAAGACCTGTCAGTGTCTTTCCGACACCTACTTCAATAAATGTATCCACACCGCCGGAAATCATATTTTCAACGGATTTCTGCCATTTGACAGGGTGATTCACCTGTGCGGCGATAAGCATTTTATAATCGTCTTGATACGGCTGTGCCGTTGCATTCGCATATACAGGGACATTCGGCTCTTTTAATTCAACGTCTTTCAGATATTCCGCCAAGCCCTCAGCCGCCGTATTCATGAACGGTGAATGGAATGCACCGCTTACGGCTAATTTAACGGCTTTACCCTTGACGGCTTTCACCTTTTCACACAATTCATCTATTTCATTTTCAGCCGCCGCTACAACCGTTTGTGCAGGGCTGTTGTAATTCACGGGATATGCCTTTTCAAAGCCTTTGCAAATTTCTTCCACCTGTTCGGGAGATATCTTCATGACTGCCGCCATAGCACCCGGATTTTCCTTTGCGGCTTTATCCATCAATTCCGCTCTCCTGCATACAAGCTTGAAAGCGTCCTCATAGGAAAGCATACCTGCAAATGCGATAGCTGCAATTTCGCCCAGTGAAAAGCCTGCCACGCAGTCTGTTTTCACGCCCTTTTCGGCAACTGCCGCTGCCGCCGCCAAATCTGTGATAAATACACACGGCTGTGTATTGACGGTAATTGACAATTCCTCTTTTGTACCCTCAAAGCACTGTTTAATAGTACCCTTTCTGATACGTTCCGCCATATCGAATACAGCCTTTGCCGCAGGGGAATTTTCATACAATTCCTTGCCCATGCCTGTATACTGAGCACCCTGTCCCGAAAAAACCAACGCTGTTGACATAAATTTCTACCTCCCCAAAATCATTGCACATTGCTAATTGCACATTGCACATTTATTTGTTCCAGCGGATCACACAACTGCCTGTCGTGAGTCCTGCACCAAAGGCACACATTGCTATGATATCGCCCTTTTTGATAAAGCCTGAACGATTCGCTTCATCAAGTGCCATCGGCACACTGCCTGAAGATGTATTGCCGTAATGCATGACATTACAGAAAAATTTCTCTCTCGGAATGTCAAGATTCTTTGCAGACGTATTGATGATCCTGATATTCGCCTGATGAGGTATCACACAATCGACATCTGAAAGTTCAAGCCCTGCATCCGAAACGGCTTTTTTAATGCCCGTTGCCATAGCGTTCACGGCAAATTTGTAAACTTCATTTCCCTCCATGTGAAGTACGGCTCTCTGTTCCTCATGCTCATAGAACGGTGAAGAATTCGTACCGTGAGGGATTCTCAGAACCTGATCATTTCCGACAGCGGTTAAATTGATGGCAAGAAGGTCATCACCTTCACCCAAAACTGCCGCCGCACCGCCGTCACCGAACAATACACAGGTTGCCCTGTCATTCCAGTCAATGATATTTGAAAGATTATCCATAGAAACTATCAAAACGTGTTTTACTTTTTTTCTGACGAAATAGCCGTCTGCAATATCGAGTGCATAGATGAATCCCGAACAAGCCGCATTCACGTCAAATGCAGGACACGTTGCACCGATTTCCTTCTGAATCACACAAGCCTGTGACGGCGTGACATTTTCTCCACGCATGGTCGAGCATATAATCAGATCAAGCTGTTGAGGCGTTACGCCTGCATTTTCAAGGGCTTCATGAGCCGCTTTTACAGTCAGTTCCGTGAGCGTTTCGCCCTTGCAGATACGTCTTTCTTTAATGCCTGTTCTTGTTGTGATCCATTCATCGTTTGTTTCGACCATAGTCGACAGTTCTTCATTCGTCAGGATATACTCAGGAACTGCCTTGCCTGTTCCCAAAATCGTAAAACTCATTAAAATAGCCTCCCAAAAATATATTATATAAAAATCTCAATTTATTAAATCCATCATTAAAACAACTATCAATTAATTTTATAATAAATTCATGATTTTGTCAATGATAAATGGAAAATCCAAACAGAAAATAAATCATCTCTTGACGAGGGGCATTTTATCATATAAAATGATTGTTATAATAAATCGGGAAGTGATTTGATGAAAAAAAAGGCATTGTCCGTTATAGTAAGAACGGTTATTCTGATGATATCGGTTTCCATGATATTCTGGTATATCAAATCTGTGGTATTCAATATAGGGACTGTTTTGGGAAGTCTGTTTTTTGCATGGGCAGGGGCAAACTGCATTTTCTGGAATAAAATTTATGTGGAATAGAAAAAGGGTTTGATTAAAATCCTTTTTTAATATATATTTATGTTATGGTGGTGGAAGTAATGGTAAAAATTGGAATTCCTTTAAGATATAGTCATTTGTCTGATGATAGACCTATATTATATTTAGGAGA
>CAMHPW010000076.1 GCA_946187095.1 uncultured Clostridia bacterium
CGAGAAAGAACGCCTCATCAAAGAAGGAAAGATTAAGCGGAGCAAGAAGACAGCTTCCGATAGGAATGAGAATGAAATACAGGCAGAATATGTCGCTGAGATAAAGCTGAGAAATCTGAATAAAGAATATATTTTAAAGCGTATCGAGGATATCGGACAGCTTGAAAAGGATATTTCTGAATTGGAAGAAATAGTCGGCAGTACGGCAAAGATAAAGAAGATTATCATTAAGGAGCTTGAAAATATTATTAAAAAGTACGGACAGCCGAGAAAAAGCATGATAATCTATGCAGACGATATGGAAGAAGAGGAAGTTGTGGAAGAAGTGCCCGATTATGCGGTGAATTTGTTCTTTACGAAAGAGGGATATTTCAAGAAAATCACGCCGTTGTCTTTGCGAATGGGCGGTGAACAGAAATTCAAAGAGGGTGACGAGATGTTACAGCACTTTGAAACGACGAATAATACGGATATTATTTTCTTTTCGGACAGGTGTCAGGCATACAAGGCGAAAGCCCCGATGTTTGCGGATACAAAGGCAAGTGTATTGGGTGAATATATTCCGTCAAAGTTAGAGTTTGACGAGGGCGAAAATGCCGTTTACATGATACCGACAAAGGATTATCAAGGCTGTTTGTTTTTCTTTTTCGAGAACGGCAAGGCGGCAAAAGTGCCTTTGGAGTCGTATGCGACAAAGACGAACAGAAAGAAATTGACGGGTGCATACTCTGATAAAGACAAATTGGCGGCTGTCGTGTATGCGGAAAATGATGAATGTGAGATCATGGTGAAATCGTCATCGGGCAGGATATTGATATTCAAATCGGCTGATCTGCTGGCAAAAACGTCAAGGAATACGCAGGGAGTGGCATTGTTCAAACTGAAAAAAGGTCACAGGATCATGACGGCGGAAGTGTATCATGAGGGGATGCTGGTAAATCCTGACAGATACAGGGCAAAAACGATTCCGTCAATGGGGCAGTTGCCGAGAGGTGACGAAAGCGGTGAACAGATGAAATTATGAAATCTGACAAAAACGCAAAATAAAATTTTATGAATAAAAGCAGGTAAATTTTGATAAATGTCTTGATTTTATTTTGTGATTGTGTTATCATAAGAAGGCATTGTTAAAGTAATTGGAGGATTATTAAATATGGGAATTTGGGAAATTTTGGTCGGAGCATTCGTATTGATATTTTCGGTAATTATGATAATTGTCATCATACTGCAGGAAGGACATGATTCGGGACTTGGCACGATCACGGGCGGAGCGGATTCATTCCTCAAAAGAGGCAAGGCGAAGACAGCAGATGCCCTGTTTGCAAAGATAACAAAATACTGTGCAATAGCATTTTTCTTTCTTGTTGTTTTGCTCAATGCACTGTCCTATTTCGGTCTGACAGGCAAGCCGAGTGACAGTAAAGAAACATCAACACCTGAAACATCTGTTGTTTCGGAAGTTTCCACAGAGGAAGGCTCAACAGCAGGTGAAGAAACATCGGAACAGACTTCCACGGAAACAACTGAAAGTGTTGCAGAGAGTTCAGCGGAAGCAGCTGAAAGTTCAGCAGAAGAAACTGCAGAGAGTTCTTCAACAGAGGAATAATGTCTGTATCAAAATAATCAAACAAGGCATCTTCAGTGTTGTTTTGCTGAAGGTGCTTTATTTTTAGGAAGGTGAAAGATGTGGAGATCACAATACCCTCAGCGGTAGACAAAATTATTCAAAAATTGGAAGAAAACGGATATGAAGCGTATGCAGTAGGCGGCTGTGTGCGTGACAGCGTGATGGGCAAAGTACCGAGTGACTGGGATATATGCACATCTTCCCTGCCAGAAGAGACGCTGGAATGTCTGAATGCGGAGAATATTATCAAAAACGGCTTGAAGCATGGGACGGTCACGGTGCGTGTTGACGGAGAAAATTATGAAATAACGACTTTCAGGACAGACGGGGAATATCTTGACAACAGACATCCCGAAAGTGTGACATTTGTCAGAAATCTGAAAGAGGATCTGGCAAGGCGTGATTTTACCATGAATGCCCTTGCCTACAGTAACAGCAGAGGCTTGCAGGATTGTTTTGACGGTCTGAAAGATATTGAGAATGGGATTATCAGATGTGTAGGCAGCCCCGACAGACGATTCGGTGAAGATGCCTTGAGAATATTGAGGGCATTGAGATTTTCAAGTGTGCTTGGATTTGAGATAGAAAAGAAAACGGCAAAGAGTATCCGTAAAAATGCCTATCTGCTGAAAAATATATCAGTCGAGAGGATCATGAGTGAATTTGTCAGGATACTTTGCGGAAAGAATGCGGAAAGGATTTTGCTGGAATATCCCGATGTGATTGCGGAGATATTGCCCGAAGTCAGAAATATGGCAGGCTTTGAACAGCATAATCCGCATCATGTCTATGACGTTTGGACGCATACGGTGAAAGTGATCGCAGGAGTCAGACCGACAAAGACTTTGAGACTGGCGGCACTGTTTCATGACATGGGAAAGCCGAAGGCTTTCAAAATGGACGAAAAGGGTGTAGGGCATTTCAAGGGACATCCTGATATCAGTGAAAAAATTGCCGAAAGCGAATTGAAACGTCTCAAAAGTGATAACAGGACTCTGAAGGATGTATGTAAATTAGTGAAATATCATGATGTCAGACCGTATGTCAATAAAAGCATCAGGAGATATATCGCAAATGTCGGCATGGATATGTTCGAAGATATGCTTGAGCTGAAAAGAGCGGATACAAGGGCACAAAGTCCTGCCTATCTTGAAGATACGCTGAAATATATCGATTTTCTGGAAGATATGTACAGGTCGGAAAAAGAAAAGAACAATGATTTCACTTTGAAGACTTTGAAAATCAACGGTGAAGATTTGAAAAAAATAGGCTTTTCGGACGGCAGGGCAATCGGATATTGCCTGAATACTTTGCTTTTGCAGGTGATCGACGGAGAAATAGAAAATAACAGGGATATTCTTCTGGAATATGCCGGAAATATGACACAGAGAGAAAAATTTTTGTGATAATATGGGAAAAGGCAATATAGGAGTGGAGAAAATGGAGTACAGCATCAATCCTGAAGTATGGAAAAGTGTGTTTGCCGTACCGGGAGTCATTGTGGATGAAAATATCAGGCTGTCAGGGGCAGCACAGCTTAAAGTGCTTTTATGGGTGCTGAGGCATTGGGGAGAAAATTTCACTATAGAAGATATCTCAAAGGCTCTGGGAATGCAGTCGGCGGATGTCAAGGATTGTATGCAGTACTGGTGTGAGCTGGGTGTCATGCAGACGGCAGAGTTCCAAAAGAAAACGGAAGATCAAAAGCCCGATGAAGAAAAAGAAGACAAACAAAGGAAAGTTGTCATACTGAAACCGCAAAAACCCGATACAGCCCACGTTGCCGAGATGATACTGCATGATAAAGACGTTGCATACATGATGAATTTTGCGGAAAGCATTTTCGGCAGACTGCTCAGTCATAATGACAAATCGACACTTTTGCATATACATGAATATTATTCCATGCCGATAGAAGTGATCGTGATGATGCTGGAGTATCTGTCGGGTGCAGGAAAATGCAGTACAAAGTATATTGAGCAGTTGGCGGCAGACTGGTGGCAGAAGGGCATCACAACACTGGAAAGTGCCGAAAAACAGATACAGTATCTCACGGAAAGCGAAAAATTGGTGCATAAATGGCTTGTGATCATCGGTCAGTCGGGCAGACCTGCTACAGAAGATGAGATAACTACGGCAAATTTATGGTTTGGCGAGTGGAAAATGACGGAAGAAATGGTAAAATTAGCCTATGAAAAGTGCGTGACCAATACAGGCAAATTTACATACGGCTATATCAAAAGGATAGTCGAGGGCTGGCATGAAAAAGGCATCACAACTCTTGAAAAAGCTAAAAAAGAACAACCGGACAAAAAGAACGCAAAATCGACCGGCAGATATAAAGCAACGTATGATATAGCAGCATATGAAAGTGTCAACGAGGCAGACAGCGAGGAGTGGGATTGAAATTGGGATATTCAAATGAAACTTATAAACAGGCAAGAGAAATGCTGGAAAAGCAGCGTATCAGAAATGAACGGGAACTGGAAAACAGGAGAGCAATATTATATAAGCGTTCGCCAAGGGCGGAACAGCTTGAACAGAGTATTGCAAGGACTTCCATAGCAGCCGCAAGGATCATATTCAAAGGCGGCAATGTGAAGGAAGAAATGGAAAAGCTCAAAGAAAAAAATCTTGCGGCACAGGCGGAATTGGAAAGCATTATCAGGCGGCTGGGATTTTCCGAAAATTATCTTGATATACAATACAGATGCGGCAAATGTCACGATACAGGTTATGCCAATGATAAAATGTGTGAATGCATGAAGAAAATTTGCAGAGATATCGAGTATCAAAAGCTGAATGAACTGTCACCGCTGGAACTGTCGGGTTTTGATACATTTTCGCTTGAATACTATTCTGATGACGGCAGTGATGCCGAACGTATCATGAGAAGGATCTTCAATCGCTGTAAGAAATATGCGGAGGAGTTTTCGGTAAAAACATACAGTATGCTGTTTCAGGGCGGTCCGGGACTCGGCAAAACACATCTTTCCCTTGCAATCGCACAGGAAGTGATCAATAGCGGTTATGGAGTGGTGTATGTGTCGGCACCGGTCATATTTGACAGGATAGAAAACGAACATTTTGACTTCCAGAAAAGTGAATTTGACACGATCAGTCATCTTACAGAATGTGACCTGCTGATCATTGATGACTTGGGAACGGAGAGCATTACAAAATTCAAATCGGCAGCGATATATAATATCATCAATGCGAGAATGTTGTCATCAAAGCCTATGATAATCAGTACAAATATGACATTGGGTGAGATAGAAAACAGATATGATGAAAGGATCGTGTCGAGACTGATAGGGAATATGGCAAGAATAGAGTTTGTGGGTTCGGATATACGTCAGAAGAAAAAAAGACAAAATTCCAAGGAGATTGAATGAAATGGCAAAAATATTACTGAGTGCAGACAGTACCTGCGACATATCGGGTAAACTTCTGGAAAGGTGCAGGGCGAAACTGATACCTCTGCATATTATTCTCAATGAAAAGAGTTATGATGACGGAGTGGATATCAAACCGGATGATATCTATGCGAATTTCGCCAGGACAGGAAAACTTCCGAAAACTTCGGCGATCAATGCACAGGAATATATCGATACATTCAAGCCCTATATCGATGACGGCTATGACATTATCCATGTCAATTTAGGCTCGGCAATTTCCTCTTCCTATCAGAACTGCGTTGTGGCGGCGGGTGAATTTGACGGTCACCTGTATCCGATCAATTCATGTAATTTATCTTCGGGCAGCGGTCATCTTGTCATAGAGGCGGCAAGGCGAATCGAAAAAGGCATGGCGGCAGCCGAAATTGCAGAGGAAATCAAAGCCCTTGTCCCGAAGTGCCATGCGAGCTTTATCATAGATAAGCTGGATTATCTCAGGGCAGGCGGCAGATGTTCAACCCTTGCCATGCTCGGTGCGAATCTGCTGAAATTAAAGCCCTGTATAGAAGTGAACAATGCAGACGGTTCCATGACAGTCGGCAAGAAATACAGGGGCAAACTTGAAACGGTCCTTTTGCAGTATGTGCATGAACAGCTTGACAAATATGAAAATATCCGGAATGACAAGATATTCATTACCCATGCAGGCATCGGTGACGAATATGTGGAAATCGTCAGGAATGAGCTTGATAAGCTCCACTATTTCACGGAGATATTCATAGAACGTGCAAGCTGTACGATTTCATCTCATTGTGGTCCCGGCACGCTTGGCATACTCTTTATGACGGAATAAAATAAAACCTCTTGCGGCAGTTATG
>CAMHPW010000077.1 GCA_946187095.1 uncultured Clostridia bacterium
ACTGATGCCCGTAAAATGAAATCCTCTGCAAGGTTGGGCGGATTAAAGGAAGCTCTCGCTTCTATAGGCGGTGAGTACTTCACGAATAGTCAACAACGTCTATCCAGCTTCTGAGGAAATCTTCTTCGCCCTCCACTCTTTTGACAAGCTGAGAGGCGGCGACGATCGGCAGCCACTGCTGTATATACTGTCTTGCCGTATCGGTCTTTTTGCAGAACATATTCATGTACATATCAGCCGTCTTTTTTCCGCTGTGAAGTGCAAAGAGAAGATACGTTCTTGCGGCATCGGCAGCGGCATTTCCCTGAGTAGCGTGTGACCAGTCGATGATATGCGGATTGCCCTGACTGTCGATAATAATATTGCTCGGATTAAAGTCACCGTGACAAACCTTGTCATGTTTGGGCATACTTTCAAGCCGTGTATGCAGTTCATATCTTGTTGTTGCGTCAACGGTAGTAAGGCTTGAAATTTTCCTGTTCATCTTGTCCTTGAGTTTATTGAGGAGGGGAGCCTTTTTGCTGTGGACAAGCAGCTGGAGGTCTATGAATTCGTCCATGTATTTTTCAATATTGTCGGGATCTTCCTGCATGATTTGGGCAAGTGTCTTTCCCTCAACGTATTCCATTGTGATAGCCCACTGACCGTTGATGACGGAAACGGATTTGAGTGCAGGGATCGGCAAGCCTGTTTCTTCGACTCTTGACTGATTGAGTGCTTCATTGAGTATATCGGATTTGGGGAATTTCTTTGAAAACAGCTTGACGGCATTTTCACCGTCACGATATATGATTTTTTCTTTTCTTTCAGAAATGACTTCCATTTGAATTCTCCTTTCGGTTATATGTCTTTATTATACAGAAATCATTATACTACACTTTTTGAATAAAGTATAGATGTATTTTGCAGTAATTTTTATGCAATTTTTTAGTTAAATAGACAAATTTAATAGTTTTTGCATACGTTCATGCAGTATATTCTATAATATTTGAAAGACAGATTGATTTTGTATTCGTCATTGTGTTATAATACGAGGGTACCAATTTTTTTGATAAAAGGATGATAAAAGTTGCTTAAACTGGAAAATATTGCATGGAGTACGCCTGACGGCACTCCTGTATTGAAAGATTTGAATTTAGACGTGCCCGACGGAAAATTAGTCGTTCTGACAGGTCCCAACGGCGGCGGAAAAACTACCCTTGCCAAAATTATTGCAGGCATTTACAAGCAGGACAGCGGCAAGATTTATTTTGATGACAGGGATATCACGGATATCGATATCACGGAACGTGCCAAAATGGGTATCAGCTTTGCCTTTCAGCAGCCCGTGAGATTCAAGGGTATCACCGTGCAGAAATTGCTGGAACTTGCCGCAGGAAAAAAACTCGAAAGGGATATCACCTGTGATATTCTGAGTAAAGTAGGCTTGTGTGCGGGCGAATATGTCAACAGGGAAGTCAATGCCACTTTGTCGGGCGGTGAGATCAAGAGAATCGAAATTGCAACGGTATTGGCAAGAAATTCAAAGCTGACAGTCTTTGATGAACCTGAAGCAGGCATTGATTTATGGAGTTTCACGAATCTCATACACACCTTTGAAGAAATGCGTAAAAACATGAACGGCACGATTATTATCATATCCCATCAGGAGAGAATCCTGAAAATTGCAGATGAAATTGCCATTGTAGCCGACGGTAAAATCAAAATGTCGGGTGCGGCTGACGAAATGATGAAAACCCTTGCGGAAAACAGCGGCATGATCGGAAGATGTTCAAAACAGGAGGCATTATTCTAATGAAAGAGATAACAAAAGACCTTTTGAGAGAGATTTCCGAATGGAACGGAGAATTCAAGGGAGCTTATAATATAAGAGAAGACGGTGCTTGTGTCGGACGTGTTTCAAGCAAGAATATCCGGATTGAAAGCAAGAAAGACCAGCCGGGGCTTGAAATATTCATAGCGGCCAATACCAAGGGCGAAACGGTGTCGATTCCTGCTTGTGTCACTCACGGAGATGTAGACGATTTGGTTTACAATGACTTCTATGTAGGCGAAAATGCAGATGTTATCATCGTGGCAGGCTGCGGAATCCATACGGAAACGGGTGAGCCTGCCCGTCACAACGGTATTCACAGATTTATTTTGGGAAAAAATTCCAAAGTTAAATATCTCGAAAAGCATATCGGCACAGGTCACGGCACAGGCTTGAAATCCATTGATCCTGTCACAGAAGCGGAACTTGACGAAAATGCCGTTCTGGAAATGGATACGGCACAGATCGGCGGCGTTGACAGGACTTTGAGAAAGACTGCCGCAAAATTGGGTGCAGGTGCAAAGCTGCTGATAAGAGAAAGAATTCTCACAGAAAAAGACCAGACGGCTAAAACAGAATTTTGTGTCGAACTCAACGGAAAGGATTCGGGCGTTGATCTGATATCAAGGTCTGTGGCAAGGGATAATTCCCATCAGGGATATCATTCCGTGATCATCGGAAATGCCCCCTGCACAGGACATTCCGAATGTGATGCTATCATTTCGGAGAATGGCAAAGTTGATGCGGCTCCCGAACTTCATGCACACGATACCGATGCGGCATTGATACATGAGGCGGCAATCGGTAAAATTGCAGGTGAACAGATACTCAAACTCCGTACTCTCGGCATGACCGAACAGGAAGCCGAAGCAACTATCATAGACGGATTTTTAAGCTGACAAATATAAATAAAATCGTTTTTTCATACAAATACTACTTTCAAAGGTGGGTTTGTATGAAAAAATTTTTTAGGTGCAATTTATTTTTAATGTCACTTGGCGGAATGTTATACGGTGCTCTGGAGATTCTCTGGAGAAGATATACGCATTGGTCAATGGTACTCACAGGCGGAACGTGCTTTGCGATTTTATACAGTCTTTTCAAGAAAATAGCAATGTGTTCGGTATGGATTAAATGTGTGACGGGCAGTGCCGTTATTACGCTTATTGAGCTGATAGCAGGATATATCTTCAATATCAGAATGAAGCTGAAAGTATGGGATTATTCCCGTCAGCCGCTCAATTTTCACGGACAGATATGCCCTTTGTACAGTGCATTATGGGCAGTTCTCACAATTCCGATACTGGCACTGTGCGGCTGGATAAGCAAAAAGCTGAAACTGTAATTTTTTCCCTCTGCTATGAGTATAATTGAAAAAAAGGCTTGAAGATTCCGAAAAAAAATGATATACTTTCATGTATGCAGCCCTTTGTTTTGGAAATACTGTTACAGGGGGCGAAAAAAATGAGTAAAAAATCATGTATGCAGATACCCGAAGTGTCGGAAATGCCCGAAGAGGAAAAGGAACAGGTGGAAAAGCCGCTCGGCAATATCATTGAAACAGGTTCGATCCTGTCCGATAACGGTGAATATGTCGTGCAGTGTATGACGATCATCGGGCAGATAGAGGGACATTATATTTTATCACCGCAGAATAAGACAACGAAATATGAGCATATCATACCGCAGCTTGTCGCAGTCGAACAGGATGAGAGAATAGACGGCTTGTTGATCATCCTCAATACAGTGGGCGGAGATGTCGAAGCAGGTCTTGCCATAGCGGAACTGATGGCAGGCATGAAAAAGCCTGTTGTATCGCTTGTATTGGGCGGAGGACATTCCATCGGAGTGCCTATCGCAGTGGCGGCAAAGAAATCGTTCATTGCAAAGTCGGCGACTATGACGATACACCCTGTCAGAATGAACGGCTTGATGCTGGGAGTGCCGCAGGCATTTGAATATTTTCAGCGTATGCAGCAGAGGATCACGACTTTCGTGACGGAGCATTCCGATATATCCGCCGAAAGATACAATCAGCTTGCGATGAATACGAATGAACTGGTGATGGATATCGGCACGATCCTTGACGGACAGGATGCCGTTGACGAGGGACTCATTGACAGTATCGGGAATCTGAATGATGCCGTGAGTGCATTGTACAGAATGATCAGGAAGTCTGAAAAGAAAAAGACAAAGAAATCATAAACGGCAGAGATCATTCTGCCGCAGAAAATCGGGAGGTACATATATGAATGTATTTGAGGCGATATTTCAGGGGATCATACAGGGCTTGACGGAATTTCTGCCCGTGTCGAGCAGCGGACATCTGACGATATGTCAGCATATACTCGGCATGAGTGAAGATAATCTGTTTTTTTCGGTCATGCTGCATATCGGCACACTTGCGGCGGTGATTGCAGTCTATGTCAGACTTGTCGGAAGGCTTTTTAAGGCTCTCGTCAGAGTCTGCAAAAAGATATTCACCAAAAAATTCAAGCTGAAAGAGCTTGACGGCGAAGAAAATCTTGCATTCATGATAATAATAGGATTATTGCCGCTGTTTGTGATGTTTTTGCCGATAGGAAACGGCATGAAACTGAAAGACTTGGCAGACGTATTTGCAAAAGACGGCTATTTTATCGTAGTGGGACTTTCACTTTTAGCAACAAGTGCATTGCTCTACATAGGAAATAAACAAAGTCAGAAATACGGTGACGGCAAGGATGGCAAGAAAAAAGCAAGACGACGCTATAAAATACCCGATGCAGTTGCAGTAGGCTTTACACAGTGTCTGGCGGCACTTTTCCCCGGACTTTCAAGATCAGGTTCGACGCTTGCCGCAAGTCAGCTCAGGGGCATGGATAAAAAAATTGCTTTGGATTATTCATTTTTGCTTGGTACGCCTGCCATCGTGGCGGCGGCACTGCTGGAAGGCAAGGATGCCCTTTTCCCTGAAAACGGTCAGGCTGTCACAATAGAGTATTTTCCTGTTATCATCGGAATGCTGTTTGCGGCAGTTGTGGGATTCATTGCAATCAAGCTGTTCAAATGGCTGCTTTCGACGGATAAAATGTATGTATTTATCATATATACGGCAATCGTGGGGGCAATTGTGCTGATCATCAGCATTATTGAACTTGCCACAGGCGAAAATATGTTTACGCACAATACCCTTGTATTTTAAAGGATCATCGGGCAGCATTTTTGTAGGGTGTTGCCCGATTTGTATGATGAAGAAAAAAGAGGTGAGATATTTTTGGCAGATAAACAAAACGCAAAGCCGTCATCTGCAGCAAAAAAACCACAGTCATCGAAAAAGTCTGTTCATAAGAAATCAAAACCTGATCCGAAAAAACAGGCGGAGATCAGAAAGTACATACGACAGAGAAAAAGAAAAAGAATCATAGCACTTTATGTGGTATCTCTTTTTCTGCTGTTATTTTATTTGATACCCGGCGAAAAGGTCTGGCTGATTTTGCATGAATATTACTGGGGATTGTTCGGATTTCTGGGGATATTCGTGCCGATCCTGAATATCTATTCGGCAAGGCAGATGCGAAAGAAAAAAATGGTGTATCGTCTGGCATTTCAGAATATCTTGTTTTCGGTGACGCTCATGATGTTCGGTTCGACCGTGTATGCATTCGGTTCACAGGGCATTGAACTCGGTGACTATGTCACCGAGCTTGCCGAATCCTTCGGAAAAGGCGGTCAGCATATCGGTGCAGGGATCGCAGGCGGTCTTTGGGGTGTACCGATAACGAAAATATTCGGTCCGACGGGCGGCGGTATCATATCGCTGTTCATATTCGTCGTTTTGTTTTACAATTGTCTGAAAGTTCTGTTCGGCGATGTGGTAGAACAGTTCAAAGAGCCTGTGATAGAAAAAATTACGGAAACTGTCCAGATGCAGTCGGCAGTCCGTGAGGAAGAACAGAGGATAAAAGCGATACAGCGAAAAAGGGCTGTGGAAGAGTTTGAACGCAGAAAAGCTGAAAAAAGAGCTGCCCTTGAAAAGAACGAACAGGAACAGGCAGAACATACTGAAGAACAGGAAAATCACGAGGAAAAAGACAATCTGTTTGT